>CAZHAL010000014.1:0-13779 GCA_964530355.1 uncultured Bacteroidales bacterium
GAAAAAACCGCAAAGGAAACATTTGAAAACGGCGGTATGGGTGCGGGACTTCCT
The DNA here is from genome assembly GCA_964530355.1 of uncultured Bacteroidales bacterium. Lineage (GTDB taxonomy): Bacteria > Pseudomonadota > Alphaproteobacteria > Rs-D84 > CACZYB01 > CACZYB01. Next base: position 55 of record CAZHAL010000014.1, read on the forward strand.
ACATTTGATTTTACCGGTGATGTAAATATTTTGGACGGGCTTGTTGCAGTATCGCTTTGTAAATCGAAAAGTGATGCAAGGCGTATGATTGCCTCCGGTGCCGTATCGGTTAATGATGAAAAAATTGCCGATGATAAATTTGTGATTACGAAAGAGATGGAAAAGGATGGTAAAATCCTCCTTTGTGTCGGAAAGAAAAACAAAGCAATACTTAAAATTTAAAATAAAAAAAGGAAAAAATATGAAATTCAGCTTAACAAAAAAAGAAATTAAAAAATTTTGTAATGACGTTGATAATGATATTAAATATATGAAATTCAAAGACGGATGTCCATACAGTGCCGGTAAATGCGGTTCTATAATACCTCCATCTTATTGCAGAAAATGTTATGCCGAGGGACAATATAATATTAAAAACGGCAGAAGTCTTGACGAATTCACAGTATTGCCTTCTATGGCAAAAAAGAAAAATACGTTTCATGATATAACGGCTTCACATAACAAAGAATTGGCAGATGAGTGCAAATTTAACACAATATCCGAAACTTGTAAATACAAGGATTATTGGGAGAAATGTGCATATTGTAAAAAGGAGTTTTCAAGATAGCACTTGACAAAATTCCAAGGGGGGGGGTAAATTTATATTATATAAAGAAAAGAAAGGAAAATAAAATGAAAACAATGACTTTAGGTAAAATTGAAAATGAAATGAGTTCTGAATTGTATACAGAAACTTTAGGTGAAATCGAACCTCGTTCATATAATAAACTTGATGACATTCTAAAAGAAAGTAAAAAAATAACAGTAACAGAGGAAGAAGTTAATGAATGGCTTGCTACTTGTTCGGAACAAGAACTAGGTTCTAAATGGTATGCAGAGTTACATCCGGAATCCGTAATTAGAAAAAATCACAATAAAGAATTGGCTGATGAATGCAAATTTAAAACAAAATCCAAAACTTGTGAGTATAAGAATTACTGGGAAAAATGTGCCTTTTGTAAAAAGGAAGTTTCAAGATAAGGAATAAAAATGAATAAAAACAGATTAACAGATAAAGAAATCACAACTCTGCTAGAAAACAGTAAAAATCGCTTTGATTTTTTAGCTGCCTGTCCATATATGGGAAATGAATGTGGTTCCCATGAACCTCCTTCATATTGTGATAAATGTTACAAAGAAGGAAAATACAATATTAAGAACGGCAGAAGTGCCTATGAATTTTCCAATACAGACCCCGAGGAAATAGAAAACAGTGCATATAATAAAATTGTTGATGAGCACAATAAAAAACTTGCAAAAGAATGTGAATTCAAATCAGAAAATAATACCTGTAAATATAAAGATTATTGGGAAAAATGTATATATTGCAAAGCTGAGTTTTCCCGATAGTCGTTGACAAAATTACTAAGGAATAGTAAAATAAATAAACAAAGAAAGGAAATAAAAATGATAGCTTATAAAGATATTAAAAAATACATTGATTTTAGATTAGATTGTCCACATCTTTACAATGATTGCGGAAGTATTATTCCAAAATCCGATTGTGCAAAATGTTTTAAAGAAGGCAAATATAACACTGAAAACGGTTATAGCTATGAAGAAATAATGAAAAAAGAAACTGCTGCTTTTAATGAAATAATTGATATATCAAAAGGCATTTCAAGATAAAGTTTCAAATAAAACTTTTTCATTATCAAATTTTACCTCTATATCAACAGGGGTAAAATTTTTTTTATCACTATCCGGAATTTTCACATAATCCTTCATAGTCGTAAGGATAGGCAGATTTTTTATTTTACCAAGATGTTTTAACATTGCAATATCTTCGTCAGTATAAGAGTAATGGTCCGGAAAATCTATCTTATCAACAACCTTTATCCCCGCATCGGAAAGTGTTTTATAGAACTTTTGCGGTTTGCCTATGCCTGCAAATGCAATGACCGAGGAGCCCTTAAAATCATTAAGTTTTGATTCCGGTATAGTTTTACCAAGGACTACCTTTATCCCCATACCCTTTATTTTATTTTCCAGGGATTGATTTTTTGCACGCATAATTATGGCAAGGTTTACATTTTTAAGTCCGGATTTCAAACCTTGTCTTAACGGACCAGCGGGAAAGATATAACCGTTGCCAATGCCATATACTCCATCAAAAACGGCAATCTTTATATCCTTTTTCAATTTATAATTTTGGAAACCGTCATCCATAATTATTACATCGACCGTATTTTCCAAAAATTTCGCGGCAAGCGCCCTATTCTTACAAATACATACCGGAACGTTTTTAAATTTTGAGGCGATGAGGTAAGGTTCGTCACCGATTTCGGAACCGGTATATTTCTTTGTATCGACTATTACAGGGGTGTTTGAAGATAATGTGCCACCGTATCCGCGGGATATGACCCCTACCCTTATATTTTTACTTAAAAGATGTTTGATTATTTCGATTACTATCGGAGTTTTGCCTACACCACCCAAAACTATATTTCCGACACAGATAACCTTTGCCCTTGATTTATACGGGCGGGAAAGTAACCGGTTCAACCTGTCCGCGAACATATAAACAAGTGACAATGGCAATAAAAGCGTTGATATGCCCCATTTTTTATAAAAATATTTAGGCTCGGTCAGTTTCATTTTTTCCCTTGTTTTCAATTTCCTTTATTATATAATAATTTTAAAACAAAGGCAAATAAAATGACAGTTGATGATTTAATAAATAACTTTGATATGATGGATGAGTGGGAGGATAAATACACCTATCTTATTGAATTGGGTCGCGAACTTCCTCCGTTCGAGGCAAAAAATAAAACCGATGAATGCAGGATTTACGGTTGTTCGTCCTCCGTTTGGTGGAATTATAAGGTTGATGAAAACGGCAAATATAGCTTTGCCTTTGACAGTGATGCTTTGATTGTAAAGGGGCTTCTTTATATATTGACCGTGATTTTTAACGGAAAGACCGCGCCGGAGATAAAAAATATAAATGTTATGGAAATTTTTGATAAAATGGGACTTTCCTCCCACCTATCGGCACAAAGGCAGGTAGGTATTTCCTCGGTTATTTCAAAGATACAATCCGTTTAAGGATATAGTATTTTACCGGTTGATTTTACTTTTATTTTAGTGTATAATATCCGTATGATTAAGATTAAAAACATAAAGAGTAATATAAAAACCAATATCAAAAAACCACACTTTCAGGTGTTTATGGTTAGTTTTTCTTTGTGTGTTTTGTTTTTCTTTATAATATCAAAGCAATCAGGAAGTAATATTGCGCCGGTAAAGGATGTTGATTTTCCACTTATCCCTATGGAAAGTCAGATTATAGGCAATTCTTCGCATACTATTCCAAAGCGGATAAATAACTTTTTTGATGATATGTTCAGTGGGATAAAAGAATATTCCTTTGTTGTAAAAAGCGGTGATTCAATTTCATCCATTCTTTCACCTCTCGGGATAAATCATACCGAAATTTTTGGGGTAAGTAAGGCTATTGACCCTATTACAAAAACATCGGAGCTTAAACCAAACAATGATAAATTGGTTGTAAAGGTAAAGCCTCTCAATTCCGAAAACGGGAAGCCAAGGGCGGAACTTTTCTCCCTTGAAATTATAAAAAGTCCTATTTACAAAGTGATTGCCCAAAAATCCGATGATGGTTTCAGAACTATGGAGGAAAAATCCGATATTACATCCGAACTTATCAGACGAGAGGGGGAAATTGCAAAGGGAACCGGACTTATAGAGGCGGCACTTGCAAAGGGAATTCCTTATAATATCATTGATAAATTTTATGAAGTATTTTCTTTTGATATTGATTTTGAACGTGATATTTATCCGGGTGATAAATTTCAGATTATGTATGAAAACCTTTATTCTGACAGAGGTGATTATATAGGAAACGGTGATGTGATTTTTGCGTCTCTTTACCTTAATTCAAGACATAAAGAATTTAAACTTTACCGATATGAAAACGAAGACGGTCGTGTCGCATATTATGATGAAACAGGTAAAAGTGCGTCAAAGACACTTAAAAAATCACCTATAAATGGGGCAAGGATTTCATCGAAGTATGGTAAGCGTAAGCATCCTGTGCTTGGTTATTCCCGTGCTCATCAGGGTGTTGATTTTGCGGCACCTTCCGGAACACCGATACCTGCGGGCGGAAGTGGTAAAGTTGTTTTCCGCGGTTGGAAAAACGGTTATGGTAATTATATAAAGATTAAACATAACGGAACATATTCTACTGCTTATGGTCATATGAGTGCTTTCAAATCCGGTGTTAATGTCGGAACACAAGTAAGTCAAGGGCAAATTATCGGTTATGTAGGTTCTACAGGACTTTCTACCGGACCTCATTTACACTATGAAATTATAAAGGACGGTGTGCATGTTAATCCGTTGACGGTAAGTCTTCCATCAATCAAAAATATTTCGGAAAAGGAACTTTCCAAATTTAACAACAACAAAGAGAAGATAAACATTCAATTTGCAGTCCTTGATAAAAACTTTTCACAGTTTGCAAACTTGATTGATCTTAACAAAATAGATATACCTGTTTCTGAATAAATTCCTTGTATGAATAGTGATTTTATGTTATAATTTCCTTATAATAAAAGGATGTTAGGATGAGTTTTTTTAATACAAAAAATAAAAAATATACAACAAAGGGTGAGAAGGTTCTTAAATCCACCGGTGTTGATTGGAAAGTAACGATATTCGGGAGTTTTCTTCTTTCCGTATTTCTTTTTTTTATTATAATTCCATTTATAGAGTTTTTTATGAGCGGTGGCAGAGCTGATATGTCGGTATTTCTTACTCCAAAAATTTTAAGACACATGATAATATGCTCACTTTCCGTTTGGATTTGTTGGATGATAACTTATAAAATTGCAAAATATACTATAACCAATGAAGGGGTATATTATACTTGCGGTTGGGCTTATCGTTCATTTATTCCATATAATAAAATTACAAAAGTTAAAATTTACCGAAGTATTATAGATAAAATTTTTAATACCGGAAGTTTGAAAATTTCTACTTCCTTTAATACAACTGTCAGAGTTATTTATATAAAAGATTATAAAAAGGTAAATGACATTTTAAACAAGCATATAAAATAAAGGAGGCATTATGAATTTATTTAATACAGATTGGAAAAATTATATCAGTAAAGGGGAAAAAGTTTCATTGATGAAAGAAATTCCCAATACAATTTCTTTGATATTTTCTTTAATATATTCAATTTTTACCAGCTTTGTTCTTACTTTAATATTCACAGTAATAGCCATATCAGAAAAATTATATTTATCTAAATATTATATTGAATTTGCCATTATCATTTTTGTTTTGGGATTTATTTGGGAATATTTAAGATTTAAAAGTATGAAATATGTGATTACGAACAAGGGTATTCTTGAAATCAAAGGGGTATTTGTAAAATCATACAAGTTTGTTCCGTTTATAAAAATTACCGACACAAGACTTCACAGAAATATTTTAGATTTGATATTCGGAACGGGAAGTATTGATGTTTCTACGGCCGGCGGGACAAGGATATCTAACGGATACAGTCAACCGTATGAGATAAGATTTTTGCATGTGGATGATTTTATAAAAGTCCATGAGCTTATCAAAAAATCAATCAAATAAAAAAAAGCCCCGAAATTCGGGGCCTTTGATTTTAATATCCGAGGAGTTGTTTTTCCTTTGATATTCTTTTTCTTTCACGACGAACAGCTTCGTTCTTCTTACGCTTTTTCATAGCAGTACCAGTTTCATAGTACTTTCTTTCCTTTATTTCGCGAAGAAGTCCTTCCTTTTGTCCCTTCTTTTTAAGGACGCGGAGAGCTTGTTCAACATTGTTATCACGAACTAGAACTTTTACCATTATTTCACCCCCTTTTTGATGAATTTGTTTTATAGAAGTTTGGTAAGTTCTAAAAAACTTGAGTGTTAGTATAACATAAGTTCTTCAAAATGCAAGGGAAAATAAAATCCTGTTGTAAATAATCCCAAAATGTGCTATTATGTAACAAGTTAAAAAAAGGAGAATTATTATGATTAAAAAACGCCCTATGGGGGGGGGTAAATAACCTCGTAAATTCAAAGGGTTATCACTCCAACCTTTCAAATATATTTCTAAAAATATCTATATTTATCTTAACTATTACATGTTTTTCATTAAGAGGGAATGCGCAAACTGCAAGTCAAGTAAACAGTCTTTGCATAAGATTAAAATCTCAATTTGCCAGTGATATAAATTTCTTAAATAACAAGGATTATAAAATATGTGCTGATTTCAGTTGCGAATGTTATGACAGCAATCCTGAATCTATAAAACAAGTATTATATACTATGTATACATGTAATGAAAAATTTGAAGCATACAAAAAATCCTTAAAACAAAAAGAGGAAGAGGCAAAAAATGAAACTCTGCCAGAGGAAAATGAACCGGCAGAAAACGGACCGAAATGGTATGATAAAGCAATAGAAGATTATACGGATACTGATGTTGCTGAGTATATTAACAGTCGAACAAATTATGGAAAAAATTTCAGTTGCACGAAAAAAGGCTCCGCTATATTACAATGGGACTGTTCAAATGATGAATTTAACTGTCTTGTATATAAAATGAAAGCATATAGTTCATTACAACACAGCTGTAGCCATAAATAAAGGAGAGAATTATGAGAAAAGTATCAGTTTTAACTTTAAGTTTAGTAATGTTAGTAAATGGAAGTGTGGTATATTCTGCTCCTAAAAGAAAAAGGAATGCAGGTATTATAAATATAAGTGTCCCTTCTGTAAATACAACTGTATCAGAAAATTCAGCAGAGCAAAAAATTGAAGCATTGGAAAATATAGAAAATACACAAACAAAAAAAGAAATTTCTGATTTACTTTTAATACTAAATACAAATATAGAAAAAGCGAAAGATTCTTGCCTGGGAATTAAGGACGATTTGAAAACTATACAAGTGTTGGCCGGGGTTGCAACAGGGGCAAGTTCACTTGGAACCCTTGCTTCCGGTGGTGCTTTGGCAACAGGTATTGTAAAAAGCGTTAAAGATAAAAAGATAGAGGAGAGTAAACAACAAAACAATGATATTGAAAAATTATTGAATATGTCGGATGCGGAGTTTGAGCAAGCAGTTTTAAGCGGTGAAGTTTCAAGAATTTTAAGAGAACTTTCCGATAATATTACAAAGGATGATGTAAAGGAAACACAAACTGCTTTACAGAAAGAAATTGATAAGGATACAAAAACTTCTCAAACCCTCGGTAATGTCAGAACCGGACTTATGGCCGGCTCTATCGCAACCTCCGCTGCCTCTACCATCACCTCCGGCATCAGTATCAAAAAACTCGATGACCTCATAGGCAAAATGAAGGATTGCAACAGGGCTGCTCAACAAATCAAATCTGATATTTCTGTAATTCAATCTGAAATTGATGATATAGAATATCTTAAAGATGATTACAGATTTTACAAGGCTGGAAACATCGTGAACTCTTGCTCCGGCTTCGATACCAACAATATCAAAGAGATAAAGAGCGTGATGACTGCGTCTACCGTTGTTGGCGGAGTCGGGACTGTGGTAAGCACTGCGGGAACTATCACCTCTGCCCTCGCTAACAGTAAGAAGATTAGGAATGATGATAGTGAGGATGGGGTAAAGAAGGAGAAGGGATTGAACCTGGCCTCCAACATTATGGCAGGGGTATCAACCGGGACATCTGCCGGTGGGATAGTCCTCGGCGCCGTAACACTTAGCAAACTGTCAAAGAATGTTGATGTGGCGGAAAGTTGCGAGGATGCATTGAAGTAAGAAAAGCCCCTCACAAAAGGGGCTTTTTATTATCTTTTTTATTTTTCAAAGACGTAAGTCTTTGGTGCTCCCCTAGGGGGGGGGGGTAAGGGGAGCACACTGACTGCTACCTCCTCCCGGGGTATTGTTGAAGCTCAATGTTGTAATTTTATTACCTCCTTTTTAATTTTTATAAGCAGATATCATTATTTCGTTCGCCCATAAGCGCGCCCGCCCACGTAGAATATGGGTTCCACCTGCTGACTGAAAAAAATTCTTGACTTAGAGTTAACTTTAACATTTATAATATTATTCATATAAAAATTTGAAAGGAGGAAAAATGAAAAAAATAATTTCTTGTATAGTAGTTTTATTAACTTTTGTATTTATGGGAGGTAATGTTATGGCTGATACTTTAACAACAAAACAAAAAAATATTGCAATGATTTCATCCTATGTTGCAACGGGCAATATGGACTTGCTTGGTAATGCATTAAATAAGGCTCTTGATGACGGACTTAGTGTAAATGAGATAAAGGAAATTTTGGTGCAACTTTATGCTTATTGCGGTTTTCCGAGAAGTTTGAATGCAATCAATAAATTTATGGATGTTGTAAATGCTCGTATAAAAAACGGCAAAACTGATACTGTCGGCGAATATCCGACCGAGCTTTCAAAGAACGAAGATAAAAATGCGTATGGGGCAAAGGTTCGTCTTTCCCTTATGAAGGCAAATAAATTTTCCGCTCCGTTTGTAGAATTTGCGCCGGCTATTGATACATTTTTAAAGGAGCATTTATTTGCGGATATTTTTGCACGCGGAGTGTTGACTAATCAAGAAAGGGAGATTGCAACTGTTGCGGCACTTTCCTCCTTAACCGGTGTTGAAAGTCAACTTAACAGCCACATACAGATTGCAAAAAATACCGGTGTTACAGATGAACAGATTAAGGAAATTTTGCTTACCACAAGCTGGCTTAAAAATAATGCCTTTGGTATAGGAAAACCAAATGACGCCTATGCAAAATACTTCATAGGTCAAAGCTATCTTAACCCGCTTAATGATAAAGAGGTTAATATTGCAAATGTGACATTTGAACCAAAATGTCGCAACAACTGGCATATTCATCATAAGGCCGGTCAAATACTTTTGGCAACTGACGGCGAAGGTTGGTATCAAGAATGGGGAAAACCTGCACAAAAACTTAAAGCCGGTGATGTTGTATATATTGCTCCGGAGGTAAAACATTGGCACGGTGCTACAAAGGACAGCTGGTTTGCACATATTGCTATGTCCGTCCCTGTGGAAGGAAGTTCTAATGAATGGCTGGAAGAGGTAAGCGACAAAGAATACAATAAATTAAAGTAGGGTTTAAATCCTACTTTTTTTTATGAACTGTGATGACAGTATGGAGTTTTTCAAGGTTTTGAAGCAGAGTATTTGTCATTTATCAAGGACCTCTTTATACTTTAAAATCTTGCCCTTTATAACCGGACTTTCTATATCAACGAATGTATCAGAACCCTTTTTATAGATACGCTTGATATAATCCTCTGATATTTGAATTTTACCGTATCCGTTTGGAATATCCAAGATAAGTTTTGGGATAAGATGCCCGCTTATCCGCCCCCGCATATCGGACATAAGTTTTTGCGATACAAGAAACGGAACCCTAAAATGCGAGGTCCCCTTTGCCAAATCAAGGTAATGAAGATAGTGTGGTAAAACTCCGCATTCAAGCAAGCGATAATTAAGGGCTGTTTGAAGTTCAACAGTATCATTTATCCCCTTTAACAACGGGGCTTGATTTAATAAAATTACACCAGCGGATTGAAGGCGTTTTAATTTATCCTTTGTTATATCGGGAAGCTCCCTTTCGTGAACAGCGTGAATTATAATAGTAAGGGGCTTTTGTAATTTCTTAACCTCCCTTATAAAATCATTTGTAATCCTGTGCGGATTATAGATAGGCATACGGGTATGAATGCGAATTGATTTTATATGCGGAATATTTTCAATCTTTTTAAGTGTGGTAAAGATAACTTCATCCGAGTTCATAAGCGGGTCGCCACCGCTTAAAATAACCTCACGAATTTCCTTGTGCTTTTTGATATAGGAAATAACATTTTCAATTTCCGTTTTTGTAATAGGTTTATGGGTAAGGAGGTTTTTGCGGAAACAATATCTGCAATACGAACTGCAAACGTTGCCCATATAAACCAAAACTCTGTCATCATAACGATGGGTAAGATTTTTTACCGGCGAATTATCTAAATCCTTATTTTTCGCCTTGTCCCCTATCGGATCATCAAGTTCCTCCTTTTTTACTTTTAACTCTTTTTTTGATGGGAAAACAATTTTCGCCAACACATCATCGGGATTATTTTTATCAATAAGGGATAAGTAGTGAGGCGTAATTTTCACATTAAAGTTTGTTTGTGTTTCAATATCGTATTTCGGAAATTGCTTTTTAATTTCCAAAACTTTGGTTAATGATTTTTGTTGTTCTGTTTGCCAGCTCATAAAAACACCTCAAATTTTTCTTACCCTATATAAAAGTTTGTTTGGGACATTCACCCTTAAATCAGAAATAACTTGAAAATCATTAGCCTTTTCCAACTTTTCAAGATAAAGCGGATTTTCAGGGTCATATATATTTTTTTCCTCCACCATTTGGGAACGCTCTATATAACTTTGTTTATATTCGCCATAAAAAAGCGGAAGGTTTAAAAGAGTCCTTAAAACCTTTTGCGGGCCATGAAATTTTTCACCCGTTTCTATGTTTACAATTTCACGGATAAGGATACCGGCATAAATATCCTTATTATTACCAAAACATAAATCAATTCCCGCCCCTTGGATAAGGGCGAATACGGACCCTACCCTATGGATATAAAACTCACGATTTAAAAGTTGCCTGTTTGTGCAATGAACAACTGTTTTTCCTGTCTTATCACTGACATCTATATTATGAGAAGGCGAAGAAATATAAAACTCCACATCGGAAATAAAATACTTTGCATTTGAAAATTTCGAATGAAGGATAAAATTATTTAATATAAAACTTCCGACATCAAAAAAAATTTCCTCATTTCCCTTTATATTATTTGAAATTTCAGAGCTAAAATTTTCAAGTATCGACATAGGAATTTCTTTCAATTGATTACGACCTTAATTAAATATATCATATATATGATTAACTAAAAAAAGGAGAAATGCAAATGAAAAAATTACAATATATGTTTTTAATGGCTGTATCGTGTTTAATACTTGGTTCCTCTGTAATGGCAAAAAAGAAAAATGGGCAAGGTTTTGTTTTTCAACCTACAAGCATTACTGTTGAAACTATTGAAGATGTAAAAAATAAAAAAGATGATGAGATAGTTGTTTTGCAAGGTGTTATTGAAAAAGCGATAGGCGATGAAAAATATCTTTTCAATGACGGAACCGGAACAATAATAATTGAAATTGATGATGACGACTTTGGCGGTATGACCGTAAACGCAAATGAAAAAGTTCAAATAACCGGTGAATTTGATAAGGGTAATTGGTTTAAAAAGGATAAAGTGGAAGTCAAAAGTATTAAAAAGTTAAACTAAATTAAATCCCCCGTTTTTGGGGGATAAATTTTAATCCAGTTCGTCGTATGCTTTTTTAACCTCTTGAATATCCTGCCACATAAGCCATTTAGGTTTGCCAACCTCGTGTGAAGGATTGCGAAGTAAATATGATGGATGAAATATAGGCATCATTTTCGCACCGTTCGGACCATTGAACCATTGTCCTCTTATCTTTGTAATACCGGATGTTATATCAGGAAGCATAGATTGAACGGCAACCGCACCACAAAGAAGTATTATTTTTGGCTTTAATGTTTCAAGTTGCACATCAAGATATTCACGGCATGCAAGTTTTTCCTCCGGTAACGGATTACGATTATCAGGTGGGCGACATTTTATTGTGTTGCAAATATAAATATCCTTCTCCCTAGTAAGCCCGACCGATTCAAATATTTTATCAAGGAGTTGTCCCGAACGACCGACAAACGGTTTGCCCTGTTGATCTTCATAATACCCGGGCGCCTCACCTATTAACATAAGTTTTGTATTTGGAATACCGTCGGAAAACACCATTTTTGTCCTTGTCTTATGAAGCGGGCATTTTTGACACTCGGCACATTTATTTTTTGCTATTTCTAATTCTTCGAACATAATTTTCTTCCTTTTCTTATTTCCTAATGATATATTATTCCTATATTGATTAAAAAGCAAAGGAATTATTATGAAAAATATTTTGGTTATGGGTGGAGCAGGATATATTGGCTCCCACACAGTCAAACACTTAGTTGAAAACGGTTATAATGTCATTGTTGCAGATAATCTTATCAGTGGGCATAGGGAAGCGGTTAAAACTGATAAATTCGAAATTGCCGATATTATGGATAAGGAAAGTTTAAGGGCTGTTTTCAAAAAATACCCTATTGATACGGTCATACACTTTGCTGCATTTATTGCAGTAGGTGAAAGTGTGGAAAATCCCGCAAAGTATTATACAAATAATGTGATAGGGACTTTGAACCTTCTTGATGTAATGTTGGAATTTGGGGTTAAAAAAATTGTATTTTCATCAACCGCGGCAGTGTTTGGAAATCCTATATATACTCCTATTGATGAAAAGCATACAACAAACCCTATTAACCCATACGGTCAAACAAAATTGATGATTGAAAAAATATTTGAAGATTACCGAAGAGCTTACGGACTTTCATATATTGCGTTCAGATATTTTAATGCCTCCGGTTGCGCCGTTGACGGAAGTATCGGAGAGGCACACAATCCGGAAACTCATCTTATTCCGCTTGTGTTAAAGGCAATTAAGGGGGAGCGTGAGAATATAAAAATCTTTGGTGATGATTATGATACACCGGACGGAACCTGTATCCGTGATTATATCCATGTGGAGGATTTGGCAGTTGCTCATAGGCTTGCAGTTGAAAATATTGATTCTTTCAGCGGAACACTTAACCTTGGCACATCAAAAGGAACAAGTGTGAAAGAAATTATTGATATATCAGAAAAAATCACAGGCAAGAAATGTCCTGTTGTAATTGAAAAAAGACGTGCCGGCGATCCTGCGATTTTAAGTGCGACATCAGATAAGGCAAAAGAAATTCTCGGCTGGGTGCCAAAATATAATATGGAAGATATTATAAAAACGGCTTGGAATTGGGAATTAAATAAAAAATATTGATAAAATTCTTGCAAATTTTGAAAATGTAATCTATAATTTGCCTATCTTTTTACGGATGGGTGGCAGAGTGGTCGAATGCGGCGGTCTTGAAAACCGTTGTGGGGGCAACTCCACCGGGGGTTCGAATCCCTCCCCATCCGCCACTAAATTATTTAATAATATCGTCAAATCATTTAATCAAATAACTCTTGTATAATCAATAAGTTACCCCCTCCCGAGAGGTGTGGTTTTAGCTTTACAAAAAAGTGAAAATGTGATAAAATTCTTTCTATTAAAAATTTGAGGAACAGAGAAAATGCAAACCATATTTCAAATATACAGGCTTTCTTGGATGTCGTGTGAAAACCTAAGTCAGAAAATAAGTTTTATTCTTAACAACCTTATAGGTGTAATAAGGGGGTTATTCGAATTTTTAACCCCTCTTTTTACTTCTTATTTTATAAAGGCTATACAAGAAGGAAATAAAGATGACATAATGCGTTACTTCTATCTTGTTGTAATAAGTTCATTATCTGACATTCTTATAGTAAGAGTAAACACTTTCTTTAATGAATATTTAAGATATACGCTAAGACTTTCCTTGAAAAAAATTTATTACAAGAAATTATTTAATAAACCTTACTCTTGGCATTTGCATAACAGCTCTGGTTATTTCTTATC
>CAZHAL010000015.1:0-13676 GCA_964530355.1 uncultured Bacteroidales bacterium
ACGTTTACTTCGCTCATTTTATCACCTTTCGTTTGTTAATATGATTTTTCAGTTTTTAAAATATAACCGAATACAAAAAATTTACAATTTTTATCGCTAAATGTCAAGTAGCAAATAAAAAATAAGAGTTTCCTTGCTTTTAATAAATAGTATGTTATTATATTCACAAAATTATGAAGGAGCTTTTTTTATATGAAAAAATTAAATGTTGCTTTGGTAGGCTGTGGCAGAGTTAGTCAATGCCATTTTGAAGCTATTAAAAACAATGAAAAAACTATTAACCTTGTTGCTGTCTGTGATTCAAATCCCAAAAACTTGGATGCTGCCGTCAAAAAAACCGGCGCAAAGGGATATGGTAACATTGATGAAATGTTAAAATCCGAAAATTTGGATGCAGTTGCAATTTGCACCCCTAACGGCTATCATTATGAAAATGCGCAAAAGGTTTTAAAGCATAAAATCAATGTGATTGTTGAAAAGCCTTTGACATTATCATTTGCCGACGGCAAACGTTTGATGAGGCTTGCAAAATCGGTAAATAAGCATATATTCCTTATCCACCAAAATCGTTTCAATCCGACCGTTCAATGTGTGAAAAAGGCTTTGGACGAGGGCGCTTTCGGTAAAATATATATGATTACATCAAACATTTTTTGGTATAGGGACGAAGATTATTACAAAAATCCGTCATGGCACGGTTCAAAGACAATAGACGGCGGTGCCTTTATTACACAGGGTTCCCACTATACCGATATTATGAATTGGTTTGCGGGCGATAACCTTAAATCCGTTTATGCTGTGGGAAAAACTTTGGAACGCGATATCGAAACCGAAGATTGCGGTTCCGCGATTGTGGAATGGAAAAACGGCGTCATCGGAAATATCAACCTTTCCGTGCTTGCATATAATGAAAATTACGAGGGCAGTGTGACAATCCTTGGTCAAAACGGATTGGCAAAAATCGGCGGTGTAGCCCTTAATAAAATAATCGATTGGAAATTTGCAACCGATGTTAAGCAATTCTGTGATGTTTCTTATGATGTGGATTCCGTTTACGGATACGGCCATACCCCGTATTATAAGGGGGTTGCCGATACTTTGTTAAACGGGAAACCGTTTATTATAAGTGATGCCGACGCTATGCAATCGCTCCAACTTCTTTGCGGTATAGTCGATTCTATGGATAAGAAAAAGAAAATAAAGTTTTAAAAAAAAAGGCTCTATAATTAAATAGGGCCTTTAATTTTCTTCAAACAATAAAAATTATTTTCGTTTTCCTTCATTGGCAAGTATAGCCAAAGTTTTTTCCATATTTTGTTTGTTGAATTTAAGATTTAATTTCATTTTAAATACAGTATCTTTATCGTCTTTCTTTTCAGCTTCTTCCAAGTTGTTAAGAAGAATTTCTCTTTGTCTTTCATAATGTTTCAAAGTTTCTTCATAAAGACCCAATTCAAGTTTTTCCTTATGAATTCTTTCAATTCTTTTTTTCTCTCTTTCGTCTTTATCAAATTCATTTTGTAAAAGAACATGAGCTCTGTATGATGATGCATATTGCATTTTGTTATCCTTTCTTTTTTGTTGTTTTGACTATCATATAAACAAAAAAAAAGTTTGTCAATAATAAAATGATAAAAAAATACCCCCCGGTTTTAAAGGGGGATTATTCTTAAAAATGCGGTTAATAACCTCTGCTTATTCTTTCTTTAACTATTTCAGGGGTTAAAATTTGCTTTTCATCATCCCTTTCTATGTCAGCAAGAGAGGTTAATTTACCGTTATATTCCGTCCAATATGAATAAGAAACTTTTCCGTTATTATAAGTTGGAACCCAACCAGCCTCCTCCTCAATTTTATTTTCTAACTTATCTTTTGCATAATGAAAAGGATTTGCATCTCGATTTTTATGATATGCTTCAAGCCAATTTTTATATTGATCCTTGAACTGAGAATTGGACGCAGCGTGCTGTATGGAATTATGCAAAGATTGTCTTAATCCGTCAAGAACATTTGCCAAGTCCATATTTTCCATAGTATTAAATTCATTCTCCCTTTCCCATTCATTCTTATAAAATTTATGATGCATAAATTCAATGGATTCTATCAAAGAATAAATATCTTCCACCGGATTTACCATAGCATTTGCTCTGACACCTGGCATATATGCGATTGACTTATCATAATAAAGTGCATCCAACACAAACTGAGCATCATGTATAAGTTGCTTTACATCATCAATTTTTATTCGTGTAAGATTTCGAGTTTCCGTTCTGTTTAGCTTAATTTTTTCCATAATATACTCCTTTATTTAATAGCTATATGATACCATAAAAATACGGAAAAATAAAGCATAAATTTAATGTTCAAAAGATGAAAACTAAAAAAAAGCCCTCCTATTGGAAAGCTTTTTTTCAGGCCGATACTTTTATTATCTTTTTGGACCGGCGGAAAGATTAACTTTTCCTGTGCTATTACAAGATTGAATGCAAGTGGGGATTTAATAGATTCATTTAGTTTGCGAGCCGCCCAAACGAAATAATAATATCCGCTTATAAAAAATTTACATAACCATATCTGCCTGTGTGAAAATCACGAAGTGGTTTTCTTACCACCCCCTAAAGGGGGCGGAGGGGGTGCCGAGCAGACTGGGGCTATCAACCCGAAAGGGGTTGAGGTTATGGAAACTTTTACAGATAAAAATAAATACAATCTATCTTTCAGAAAGGTTATTACGGAGTAATGACCGGCGACCCCCAGGGGCTCGGGGTCGCCTTTTAACAAGGAGGGGAGTATAAGAATTTAATGACGTTCCTTCCCCTCCAAAAATATTCATTGACATCTGTTTTTTTTGTTTAGACTATTCGCGGTAAACTAATTATCAAGAAGAAAGGAAAATAAAATGAAAGAACTTAATTCAAAAATAGTAATGAAATGTATATTCAGGGGAATACTGATAGCTCTTGTCGCAACAGGAACAACCGCTTCTATATATAAGGTAAAAGAAAATAAAGAACTATCCGTCGGCACTGTAACAGAAAAAACGGAAACTGATACAAATGCTGTGTTTTCAATAGATACCGACGGTAACAAAGATACTGTTGAAAAAGTAATAATATTGGATAAAACAAAAGACAGTTTACTTATAAATAATATACAGAAAGATTCACAAATAAAATTCAAAGATAACAAAAAACTGTCAGCAAAACATATTTATCAAATTGATGATTTGGTTGTTAAGCAAAAATAAATAAAACCCCTCGAAAGAGGGGTTATTTTTTTATCCGTAATTTATGGAAGGCTTGGCGACCACGCCGGATCCGATGCACCGGTAGGTGTTTTCATAATCTCGTGATTATATCCGGTAATATCCACACTTTGCAAAGTAAGTTTTTCATCACCGTCCTTGGTTGGCTCCCCTTCGTAAAATATGATACGTCTTCCGTTCGGTGACCAGGTAGGCGATTCCACGGTGTAACCCTTTGCAATCAAACGCTCTCCGGTTCCGTCTTCGAACATAAGCCCTATATAAAAATTGTTATCAAGTATCTTTACGAATGCAAGATAATCCCCGCGTGGTGACCAGTTCACATCACCATATTGACCCTTGCCGAAAGAAACTCTTTCAACATTACCGCCGTCTCTATCCATTGTATAAATTTGAGGCGAACCGCTTCTGTCTGATACAAACGCAATCCTTTTCCCGTCCGGAGAATAGGTAGGCGCAGTTTCAATCGCAGGATTTTTCGTAAGTTTTTTAAGCTTCTTTGATTTCAAGTTCATCTCGTATATATCGGAATTTCCATCTTCCGCCACACTCATAATAACACTTTTTCCGTCCGGTGAAAAACGCGGAGCAAATGACATACCCGGGAAATTGCCAAGCAATTCCTGTTCCCCGGTTTCTATATCAAAAATATACACATGCGGAACTTGTTTATAATATGTCACATACGCGATTTTTTGGGAATTAGGCGAAAATACAGGTGTCGTTACAGGTATTGTCCCGTTGGTAAGGTATTTAAGGTTTTCCCCGTCCTGATCCATAACGGCAAGTCTTTTTACTCTGTCAAGTTTGGAACCGGTTTCAGCAACATACACAATCCTTGTATCAAAATATCCGTTATCTCCGGTCATACGTTTATAGATATAATCGGAAATTATATGGGCAATTCTGCGCCAGTTGGATTTTTCGGTAAGTAAAACTTGACCTTCCAACCTCATTTGCCCCAAAACGTCCCATAGCTGAAATTCAACACGAACTTTGCCGTCATCAGCCTTTGCCACATCCCCGTAAACCAAAGCCATCGCATTTATCACGGTCCAATTTTCAAAATTAGGGGAAAGCTTTATGTCTTGTTTCTTATCAACAAAAGCCTTATGTGAAATAGGGGTAAAAAGCCCGCTTCGTTTCAAATCATTTGTAATAACGGAGGTAATATCCTTACCTATATTCGAAAGTTCCTTATCCTCACCGGAAAAATTCATAATGGCAACAGGTATGGGATTCACGTTACCGCTGTCTATATCAACATAGATTTCGGCATTCGCCATATTTATTCCTAGCATTAAAAAAATAAGTATAATCAATAAGTTTTTAAATATTTTCATAATAAATCTCCACCTTTAATAATAATTTACTTGAAATATTTTTAATTGCAATAGATACTTTAAAAAAAAGAGAGGAAAATAATATCTATTGACAAAACTAAAATAATATGTCTATAATATAGATATTATGACAGAGAAAAATATAAAAATGTTTAATAAAAAGAGAATTATAAGTAAGGAAATTCAAAGACTTATGGTGGAATCGTCCTGCCTTAATACCGACTTGAATTTCGATTCTATAAAATCCAAAAATTATGCTCAGTTGGGTATAGATTATTGGACATGGATAGATTTGCTTGCGAATTTAGAGGTTATTTTCAGAAAGGATTTATCCGAAACATCAGAAAAATTTAAAATAGAAACCGTCGACGAATTGATAAATGCTCTTTATAATGCTCCGGAAATGGAATCAACTTTCAAATTTAATTAAGTTTTCTTTGCATTTTTCTTTATTATATAGTATAATATAAACAAAATTAGTATAAAGAGGAAAGCAAATGAAACATTCAAAAATTTCAATTACCGTATTAACTATGGCAATGTTAGGCAATTCCGTAAATTGTTTTGCCGTATCGCAAAGACGTCAGACCCTACGCCCAAAACATGTGACCGGCACACTTATAACACCAAACATTGTTACAAATACAGAAGCTCCGGGAGAAACTCCTTCCGAAGATAATAATGCAAACGATGATACTTCTTCCGGTAATACAACCCCGGATGATAATACCGGTGGTGATAATACCTCTTCTCTTCCACCTGTTAATACAGTGGATAAGGCAAGAAATGAACGTATAAAATCTATAAGGGCAAATTATCAAAGGAATTTAAATGATGCTCAATTAAATTGTATCGGTATTTCTGATAAATTGGGACTTATCCAAGGATTGTCCATCGGAACAACCGTTGTATCCGGTGTCGGAACCCTTGCCGGAACTGGTGCTTTGGTAACTGAAATAATAGATGATAAAGTAGAGTCAAACAAATTTAATCATGATAAGGCATATATAGCAGAAACCGGATTATTGGTCGGAACATCAATCGCTTCCGCCGGCGGTGTTGTTACTTCTGCGGTTGCTCTTTCAAATATGGATAGTTTGATTAGCAAGATGAAGGATTGCAGAAACAATATTTCAAATATCAAACTTGCCAAGGCTGAATTGTTGGAGGAGGATGTAGATTTAACCGATAAAACTATTATGCAAATGGATGATGTTATAAACAGTTGCGGAGGTATTGATTCAAGCAGTGTGAAAAATGTCGAACAGATAAAGGGTATTTTAATTGCTTCTACCATTACATCCGGCGTCGGCACTGTTGCCGGTGTTGCCGCTACTGTTACAAATGCAAAGGCTCACAATACACCTGATGATGAGGCGAATAAGAATAAGAAAAGTAAATTAGCTCTTGCAAGTAAAATTACAACCGGAGTTTCTGCCGGTGCACAAACCGGTTCTCTTGTCTTAGGTATAACAACGCTTGCTAAAGTAAATAATGATAAGGATACTGCGGATAATTGTGAAAATACCTTAATGAAATATTAAAATATATTTCAAATAAAAAAAAATGCCATAAAAACTATGGCATTTTTTTATAACCGTAAATTTTCTATCTTATTGTATAATAAAATGATACGGTATTTGTATTTCCGTCTTTACACAAAGTAAATGGAGTTACGGTTGTATCAGAAGCATTATTTACAACAGGTTCCTTTACCTTGCTTTCACCGTTCATTGCTAAATATATACAGTTAGCTTTGTTTGCGGTAATGGTAATGTGATACATAGTTTCATTATCTGTTTTCACATCAAAATTTTTACCCCACGGATCAATAAGAGACACATTGTTTTGTCTTAGTTTATCATTTAGGGAAATTTTTTCCGTTCCGAATTTGCGACCAAAATGAATTTGGGAAACCTTTTCAGATATAGTTTCAAGTTGGTCTTGCGCCTTTGTCCTTTTGATTTTTTCGTTATAATCGGCATACATTTTTATACTTCCCACAGTCATAACAATAATTAAACTGAGATAAAGCATAACTTCCATCATAGAACGTCCCGAATCAGATTTATATTTTTTCATAATACCTCCTATAAAAGTTTAACAATCATAGTGTATATTATTTTAATGCTTTATTCAATACAAAAAAGGCCGTCTCTTAAAAAGAAACGACCTCTTTGTTGCCATATTCACCTTTGTTTTCATACTTTACAATGTAATTTTAATAAGTCAGGGATTAGAACTGAACGCCTAATCTTGCGCCCATGCCCCAACGGTTTTTACCACCGTTTTCGCCTGCAAGTTCTTCACCTAACAAATTACGTCTGTCAGACTTTCCTGATACGTCATAGTCTGCATATAAAGACAATGCCATAGCTTCACTTGCTTGCCAGTTTCCTGCAAGGTTGATGTTTTGGCTTGCTGCTTTATCAAAACCGTCGCTGTTTGTGAATTTTTGGAATGCATAGCCAAGGTTGATTGACCATTCTGATGTAAGATCAAATTGGCTTTTCAAACTAGCAAAGTAGTATGATGTATCACCAAGAGCTTTGTTGTCCAAATCTTTCTTATCATCAGTATCAAGAGAGTATCCCATTTCAAGAGCGAGATCTACTGAATTGAACCAATCAAGACCGATTTGTGTTGAAAGATAAACAGCTGTATCTTTTTTACCGTAATCATTTATAGGAAGTCCGAGTGAGTATTGTTGAACCATATCATCAGCTATGTCAATATTAACACCGGCTTTGATGTCCCAAATGAAACCGTCACTCATAACCGGACGATAAGAACCGCCGATTGCTAAGTTAGAAACCTGTGAACCTTTGTCAAAGTCATTAGCTTCTTTATCCATCCAACCGTAACCGATGGAAGCTGCTACTGTCCATTGATTATCAATACCATAACCAAATTCTTCTGTTACTTGATAGTTATCATCATAGTGAGAGATTGGTGTATAGTTAAAGTTTGTTTTGGAATAAAACACACCGCTCATAGGTTTATAAAACGGATTTTCCATATTAAATAATGGAGTTGTTGTTGTGCTTGTAGTGCTATACATTCCACCTGCTCTCTGTGCAGATACAGCAGAGGAAAGAACAGCAATAGAAGCCAAAGTTAAAAGACTTACTTTTCTCATAATTTATTTCCTTTCTTTGTGTTTAAACTTCACAACCCTCTTTTGTAGAATTGCTTAATTCCAATATAACCACAAAAACCCTTTAAATCAATGAGTAGATTTTCCTAGCCTATAAAAATTCTATCGGGTAACTTATAATAAGCGATTTATCCGCAGGAATCTGCGATTTTTTTACAAGTCTGTATGCATCAGAAATAATGCTTTTTTCGGACATTTTTACATCAAATAAAAAATCAATCTTAGTATTTCTTTTATCAATATTATCCAGAATCAGATTTAGATGCGATATATCCGAAAACCTATCTAAATAAAAAGATGATGAAGTTTTTATTATATCAATATTGTGTTTTTGAATTAAATTAAGACATAATTTTATCTGACTTAAATATTGGGAATATCCCGTTTCAATACACACTTTTGCCTCTTTAAAATTCTTTGCTTCCGAAATCACGGATAAATACTCATCCATAATCGCCGGAATATTGTCCTCGTTTATATTTGAAAATTCAAGGGGCATAACCACCTCTACCATATCCGCACCATTATCAAAAACCGATTTTATGTTTTTAAAAAGTATCGTCGGTGACATAGTATTATGTATCATATTGATAGAGCCGATTAATTTTACATTACTTGATTCGCACCATGGCCAAACATTTTCAATTTGTGCCATATCAACGGTAACAGATTGAAAATTATGCTCAATCGCATTTTTGCATAACCGTATCATAGAAAAATCATCAGTGTCCTTTCGCAAGGAATAAAGGTTTATGCAAGGTATAATTTCCTCCGCAATATCAAAAGACTGCATTTTTTTCCTCTTGTTAAAAAGTAAGATTACATATATAATAGCATAAATATGAAAAAAATGAAAATAAAATAAATTTATGAAGAAATTTTATGTTGTTTTGTTGGCTTCCTTTTTATGTTTTGGTTGTGCTTCCAAAACTAAACAACCTCATTTATCTGTGGCCGAGGAAGAAGCAATCGCAAAACAAAATGCAATAGATAACGAAATTACGCCGGACTTGTTCCCGCAAACAAGTAAGGCAATGAACGATTTTAATATGAATCTTATTTATGCATTAAAGCCTGCCCTTGATGAATATAAGCAACAAAAATTTTCTGTTGTGCATAAGGGGGTTGTAAATTTCCTTCATAATTTACAGGAACCTATGAATGCGGGTAACGCATTTTTACAACTTGATTTCAAAAGCGGACTTAAAACGGTATTGCGCTTTGTCATCAACAGCACCGCCGGAATGTTCGGAGTTATGGATGCCGCCGGGGCAATAGGAATAAAGCGTGACCCAAGGGATTTCGGTCAAACACTTGGTGTATGGGGTGTGCCTATGGGCGGATTCTTTGTTGTGCCGGTATATGCACAAACAACAACCCGAGATTTAGTCGGTAAAATAGTTGATACGACATTTAATCCTGTGAACAGTGTTTTCGGTTGGGCTGCCGGATTATTTATTGACGTGACACAAGCATCAATGAGTATTTATGAAAGTTACGATTTTATAATTGCAACAAACGAAACATCACTTGATTCTTATGAAACTTTCAAAACTATGTATTTACAAAACAGAGAAAAAAAGATAAACGAGTATTGCATTTTCTGTAATAAATCATCAGATAATGCGGACAACGGTTCAACAAATAATATGTCATCTGATTATGACTTTGATATGGAGTAATAAAATTATAAAAACAATAATAAATAATGACAGAATAAAATTAAACGTATGGATGAAAAAAAATTATCCGTCCCTTACCCTTTCACATTTACAAAAACTTTGTCGGACAGGTCAAATCCGCGTAAACGGGAAACGAGTTTCCTATAATTCCCCTTTGGTGGAAAATGATGAAATAAAACTTCCTCCGTTTATAAACGATTATGCAGAAGCTCCTTCAACCGTTGTAAAAAACAAGGTTGCTTACTCACAAAACGATATTGCGGATATATTAAAAACCATTATTTTTGAGGACGACGAAATCATAGTCCTTAACAAACCGTCGGGTATCGCATCCCAAGGCGGAACCGGTATCACAAAACATATTGATACACTTATAAATATAGCACTTCCCGAATACAACAATGCACTTCGTCTGACCCACAGGATTGATAAGGAAACAAGCGGTATTTTGGTAATCGCAAAAAATTATGATTCTGCCCTTAAAATCACAACTATGTTTAAGGAAAAGAAAATAAGGAAAACTTACCTGGCTCTTGTCTATGGCAATTTTGATGATAATAAAAAATCGGGAACAATCAAACTCCCTATATCGGAATTTGATGAAAATGAGGATAAAGGCAAAACTTTGAAATCCGCAATCACCGATTACAAGGTTTTGGATGAAGCATTCGGGACATTATCCTATGTCAAACTGTCCCCGCTTACCGGACGTCGCCACCAACTTCGTATCCATATGCGTGATACGGGTCATCCGATAATAGGAGATTTTAAATACGCGGACAATAATGCTTTTTCAAAATTAAAGGATGCCTTTGAAATAGCCATTCCAAGGAAACTTTACCTCCATGCTTATCAAATTGAAATAGAAGGTAAGCCGATAATAACCGCACAACCGCCTGCACATTTTGAAAAAATTTGCAAATATTTGAATTTTTAAAAGGAAAGGGTAGCTATGCCAAAAAAAACAATATCAAAAAAAGTTGCAAACAAAAAAAGTAAGACATCAAAAAAAATCCGTATTACTTTTTTTGAAAAACTTCCATCCGCCATATCATGGATTATATCAAAAATAAGGTTGTTTTTCCGCATACTTATTCTTTCAATAATTGCTTTTTGTGTTGGTGTGGTAATACTTATCAACAATGTTGACCCTAATAAATATAAAAATGATATACAAAAGGCATTGGAGCTTGCCTTAAACCGCCCTATTAAAATCGAAGGTGATATTAAATGGCGACTTATATCTTTTGAACCGGCGGTGCAAATGGAACATGTTAAGGTAGGAAATACCAAATGGGGCAAATCACCATATATATTCGAGGCTAAAAATATCTCTGTAATGTTATCATTTAAAAATCTTGTCGCACGAAAAATATCCGTTGAAACAATTTTGATTGATAATCCGAAACTTTATTTAGAAATTTCATCAAAGGGCGTGCCGAATTGGGATTTTGCAAACCTTTTCCCCGATAAAAAGCCGACAATAGAAAACATTCAGGAAAAAATTAAAAATGATGAAAAAGTTTTTGCCGAAGCTATCCACCACAAAAAATTTGAAATCGCAATCAAAAGCGTGCAAATCAAAAATGCCGAAATATCCTATGATAACAGAAAAAGTAAGATAAAGGAAAATCTAACAATCAAAAATTTCATTGTCTATTCAAAAAACTATACTCAACCGACATTTATTGA
Organism: uncultured Bacteroidales bacterium; assembly: GCA_964530355.1. Taxonomy (GTDB): domain Bacteria; phylum Pseudomonadota; class Alphaproteobacteria; order Rs-D84; family CACZYB01; genus CACZYB01. Next base: position 11,140 of record CAZHAL010000015.1, read on the forward strand.
CTTTGTCGCGCATTATAAAAACAAAGTCATAGACGGAAGTTTCAAAACCGCCTCTATCGAAGATTTTATAAAACAGGTAAAAGTTATCCCTCTTACCGGTATGGTTGATATGAACGGTCTTGAATTATACTTTATTTCTCAAATAACGGATATTGCAAATTTTGAATCCGTAAGTGCAAACGTAAATATAAAGGCTCCGGATTTGCAAAAATCTTTGACCGGTTTTGTAAATCTTCCAAAGATAAGTAACTTTGTTGCAAACTTTGAACTTATTTTAACCCCGAAAATTGTTGCCGTGAAAAAGTTGGATTTGATATATGATGACATTACAAACTTAACCGGCGATATTGATATAGTTTTGAATAAAAAACCGGATATAAAGGCAAATCTGCATATTCCGGAGTTTGATATACCAAAGATGTTCTATCCTTTATGGGAACCCGCATATTTCGAACGTTTGAAAACCGGTGCGGAAAAACCGAAATCCACACATAAGATTATAGAGGATCCGAAGGCTTTTCGTAACATACCTCTGCCTGTAAAGGAACTTGATTGGGCAAACCTTAATCTTCGCCTTAAAATAGATAAGTTAAAGGCTATGCCGGAAATGGTGATAAATAACATAAGATTAAATGCAATGTTAAATAACGGTAATGCGATAATCGCACCGCTTGCCATTGATTATATGGGCGGGAAAATATTCCTTGATATAATCGCGAATAATAATTCGGATACCTTTAACGGTGAAGTTTCCATAAAGGGTTCCGATGTAAATATCGGTGATATTATAGCAAGCACCGGATATAAGGATGTATTTACCGGCGGTAATACCAATATTGATATAGTATTAAACGGTGTAGGTCCGAACCTTGCCGAATTTATGAAAAACCTTAACGGATATGTGAAAATCTATACTACCTCTGATTTGGTAGGATACAGGATTGAAAACCTTGTAATGGCAAACGATGTCGTATCTTCCATTTTCAAATTTGTGGGTGAAGATATTATAGGCGGTATCGCGGGAAAGGATAAGAAAGAGGAAAAAAGCACCATAGAATGTGCGATTGTAAACTTGAATGTTCAGGATGGAAAATCTATCAGTAACAGAGGCATCGCAATACAAACAAAATCCGCAAACATAGTTATAGACGGTATGGCAAATCTTGGCGATGAATATGTCGACGTTTCTATTATTACTATTGTAAAGGAAGGACTTGGCGTGTCAAACAGCCTTGCCGAAATGATAAAGATTCGCGGATCTATGGCAAAACCTTCTATTATTATAAGCAAAGACGGAGTTATCAAAAATATTGTTAAGACTTCATTTGCAACGGTTCTTGCCGGTATTTTCACAGGCGGCGCAACACTTATCACCGCAGGTGTCGGACTTCTTACAAAATCATGGCTTGAAAATATAAGTTCGGATAAAAGCCCATGCCTTACCGCATTCGAAGGCAAAGTCGACAGCAAAAAATCGGGGAGTGAAGACTTTGGTAATCAAGTGATATTAAGGGAAAACCTTACCTCTAAAATAAAGGAGGAAAGAAAACGCTTGAACGAAGAAACTTCCTCAACTATTGATAATACGAAAAAAGAAGTTAAAAAGAAAGCATCCAAATAAAAAAAGCCCTGTATGAAACCAGGGCTTAATCTATATTAAATGTTATCAAACCAATCGTCTAACGCAGAGTTCAATCTTGATTTCGGACTGTTTTTACCAAGAGGAATAACATTGAATAATACAACCGGACAACCCGCATTATATACATTTTGATTATTAAGTAATTGTTTTGTCTTTACATCATAAATACGAATGTTTACATCGGCAATATCATAATCCTTTTCTAATACGTCTGCAGGTATACCTCTATTTGATACACCAGCAACACAATGCATATAGAAACTATCTTGCCATACATTTATATTCAAAGCGATAAGGTATTCATCACCTCTTAATGAAGCTTCTTTAAATCCTTCTTCTAATGACAAACCTTGTTTGCCTACATAAAGATTTCCTAATTTTTTATCAAATTTCTGTTGAAATACGCTTACTACTTGTTTTGCACTTTTTTCATTTTTTGTGCGTTCCTGTAAGAAATAAGTATATTCATCACCATTTTCAGGATATAAGACATAAAAAGATTTATATTTTTCAATCTTACTCTCCCTTTTCAAAATATTAACGTCCTCACGTGGCCAAACAGCAACACAGGCATTTAAAAATAAAACCGATATTAAAAGCAGAATTTTTTTCATTATACTCTCCTTTGTTTTGTTAGTAAAAAATTCCTATTAAAGTTAATATCATAAGATAGAAAAGTCAATATAAATTTACTTGACTCTTGCCCAGCAAAAATATATAATTTCCTCAACTTTGCGGAATTTTTTGGGTATGCAAATTATCCCGCGCGATATTAACTCATACAAGTCCGAAACTTTTTTTAAAGTGTAGGCCAACATCAAAAGTAAAAATATGACAGATAAAAAATCAGTTTTTAACGCAGATGTAGAAAATTTTTCAACAGGTGAAAACTTTG
>CAZHAL010000016.1:0-13118 GCA_964530355.1 uncultured Bacteroidales bacterium
CCAAATTCGCCAACGCAGATTTAATTGGTGCACCGATTCGCGCAATCATAAGTCCGAAAAATCTTGCCGCTGGTGTTTTTGAAATGAAATATTCCGGTCTTTCAACCCAATATCCGGAAACAATTTTAACATCAAATATCTTTGATGAAATAAGGGAGATTGTTAAAAATGAAACTGATAACAACTAGCCGAAAAAGAGAAGGCGATTTTTTAATAGAGGCTTTTTTTAATTCCGATTCGGAAAGACCTTCATGTATAGATGTAGAAAGAAGAGTTCCTTTTGCCTTTAATGGTAATCAAGTGGAGGAAACAGCAATTTTGCGTTTCAAAGATAATCATAAAGGTGGCGAAATCTATACTTCCAAAATAATTTTTGCAGGTTTAACAGTTAGTGAAACTTCTCATGTCAGTGGATTGGGTATTTTCCCAAGGGATCCTTTTCCCCCATCCAAATTCAGACTTAATCCGACATTAAAAACTATTTGGGAAAATCCGACAGAAGATAGGCATGTTCGTGAATTTATGAAACTGTTTAACAATTTCCATTTATTTATAAAGGATGGTATTGTAGAACCTAAAGAATTACAAAATTTTGCAAGAAACATATACAAAGTTTACAAAGAAAAAAGAGAAAATGCAAAAGTTGGTGTCATATCATATATTCCGCAAACAAATCATATCGAATCCTTAGATTTATTAAATAAAGTTTTCGGAAGATAGTAGGAGGTCATAATGACAGATAAAAATATGCAATTAACAGTTTGCGACGCAAGAAAATGTTGGCATTTTGATGAGGAAGATCAAATGCTCCTTCTTTGCGGACTTACATGTGAAGTCGGTGAACTCGCAACCGCAATCCGCGCAAAATATGTGTATAATAAGGAATTACCGCCGGATGAGGATAAAAGCTCCCTTAAACACGAAATGGCCGACGTTGCAATATACCTTTACGCACTCGCTGAAAAATGCGGTGTAGATTTGGATTCCGCAATCAAAAGTAAAATAGAAATTAATAATAAAAGATTTAAAAAATAAATATTATATAAAATAAAAATGACTTTATTTTGGTTAGATTTATTTGTTTTTTTATTACCGTTTTTTGTTTGGATTATTAAAATTTTCTATCTTAAACTTTGTAAATTTTTTAAATAAGATTCATAAAATAAAAGACGGCAATCACCGTCTTTTTTATTTAATTTCTGTTGGAGCAGGGGTATCAATATTTTCCGATACAGTTTTTTGTTTTATCGGCATCTGCCAAACGGATAGGAATATAATCACCGCCAAAACAATCAACATAATTATTTGCTTTTTTGATATAGGTTCTCTTCTTCTGTTATTACCGATAGAGATTCGTTTTTTTCCGCCTAACATTATACCTCCTTACCTGTAAGTTTGTTAAATCCAGATTCTACTATATTATGACAATATGATGCAAGCTCTTTCCTGTCCTTGAATTTGGAAATATCAATAGGTTCCCCGATAATAATTTCCACACCCACAGGCATAGCCCTTACCGCACCAAAAAGATGGTTTGTGATAGTCTGGCTGTCAAGCCACCACGCAAACGCTTGCCTTTCCGAATCGGATATTCTTCTTCCCCTTTTTGATACATAAGCCATAGAAACAGGCTGAATAACAATATTGTTATCGGACTTTTTTCCTATCTGATTTTCAAACATGGCGAACATAGAGCTTTTAAAAGGCAACACTTCACACCCGTTTGAACTTGTCCCTTCCGGAAAAATGATAAGAGGAAGCTTGCGTCCTTCAAATGCCTTATCAAGGACACTTATCTGATTTTTTGCATCCATTCTGTTCCTTGTGATATAAACTGTATTCCCAAGGGAAGCAATCCACCCGAACATAGGCCACTTTTTAACATCCGCCTTTGATACAAAGTTAGTTTTAAAAACCGAACCAAGTGCAAAAATATCCAAATATGACGCATGATTTGAAAGTATAAGGAGTTTTTTAGCTTTGGCAAGTTTGCCACCCTTTACCTTTACCCTTATACCCAAAATCAAACAAACGGCCTTAAAATAAAACCTTGCATACCATGGCATTAAAAACTTTGTATAATGCACCAGGATAAGCACAGGCATCTGCACAATCATCCACAATACAAATAAAATAATTTTAAAAATAGTAATAATGTTTTTTAACATATAACTCTTTCGTTATTTATTTTCATTTGCCGGAAGAGGTTGAGTATTTTCCGCTTTCAACACATCAAAATTAATAGGTTGAAGAACAAAAGGCATAAATCCGCTATCCTTTGTTAAATCGGCAATCAAGCTTCTTACAAATGGGAAAAGATAAGAAGGCACAGATTTCAAAAGATGTGCTTTTTTAGTTTCCTCATCTTCTACATTTAAAACAGTCATTGCCCCGTATGAAAGGTCAACAAGGTATAAAACATTATCTTTAAGTGTATTTTTAACTTTGATATGAAGCACAACTTCAAAAAGTTTTTCATTAACAGGTGTTGATTTAACCTCTAAATTGATTTCCATATTTGGCTTTTCTTCAATCTTTTCAAAAAAGATTTTTGGGGAATTAGGAGCCTCAAAAGATAAATCCTTTATAAATTGGTTAAGAATTTCAAATTCAGGTTTTTTTTGTGTATTGTTTTTTACATTTTCATTCATTTTATTTTTTTCCTCTTTAAATTTGTTAATATTTATACTATATTATATTATATAAATTAAACAAGAGAATTTTTAAAGGGTAGATATGTTAAATTTATTTGATTTTTTAATAATTGGTCTTTTTATCGTAATAATTGTATCACTTTACGGTATATTAAAGCCTGAAAATAACAAAACTGTAACCGTTTCCGCTCCGAAGTCTAAAAAAAATAGTCCTACCCTAAAGGAAATAATGAAGATAAAGGATAAAAAGATTTTGGCCGAAGCTGTGGAACAAATTATACAAAATAATATAGAAACAGGAAAAAAGAAACTTGTAAAAATAGATAAAACTTTTGAACTTCAATCCTTTATGGAAAAATCAAAAAATACTTTTGAAACAATATTAAAATCGTTTGAAAACAAAGATAGAAAGACATTAAAACCTCTTGTATCTGAAAAAGTATATAATGTTTTTGATAAAAGTATAAAGGAATTTGAAAAAAATAACCAAACATTGGATACGGAAATTGTTCGTTTTAAAAATATAGCAATAAAAGATGTAAATGTCGAAGGTAAATTTGCAAGTATAATTATCGAATTTATATCTGAACAAACTACTGTATTAAGAGATGCCGACGGCAAAATCATAAAGGGTGATGATAACTATCTTGAAACAATAGAAGACACCTGGCTTTTCGGAAGAGATTATAATGATAAAGATTCCCGCTGGTTATTATGTGAAACAGTGGAACTTTAATTTTCGCTCCATTCTTTTACTCTTGCAAGATGTGTATATTCGGAATACTCCTCAATCGCTGTGCCTACTTTACTTGGATTAGGGCGAGATATATAAGGGGTGTTTTCATCTTCGAATTTCGTAATTATATTAAAAAGAGTTTCACCGGTTTTTTGAATAAGGTCGTCTAAAAACTCATTTTCATTTACAAATTCGGTAGTTTTTCCCTTGGAAATTTCTAAATATCTAAGCTCCGAAGTTTTTGTTTTCCCCTTTATATTAAATCCTCCGTTATTAAGAATAAGAGCCTCTAATAAAAGTTGAGGTGCATATCCGGATTCCACCTCCTTACGTGACGGAGCCACCCCGGTTTTATAATCGGAAACAATCGCCCCGCCGGAATTTGTAAGTATATCTATCCTGTCCGCCTTTGCTTTAAGTGTAAAGTTAGGGGTGATTTTCAACTCTCCGCTTATTTCCGTATATGTCGCACCTACGTTTTCAAGACTTGCCTCATAATCAATAAACCACTTTGCAATATCATCAAATTTTTTCATCCAAAAATCTATTATATCAATTTCCTTATAAGGGATAGCATTCCTTACGATAATAGCCATAAGCTCGCCATAAGTGGAAAGTTTTTTCTCCTTAAATTCCGCCAACGAATTATGAACAATATTTCCGAAATCCGCCGGTATGGTTTTCATATCTATATCATCAAGTTTTTTAAGTTTAAGAATTTTATTCGCAAAAATTATATACGGATCGCGATAAAGTTTTTCAATGCTTGTTGCCCAAAGCTCATTTGGCCTTGCATAGACAGGAGGCTTCGGTGCAGGTCGCTTACATTTAACCGCAACCGAATTGCCTTTATCAATATTCGCCGTCCAATACAAAATAGTTTCCGCAAAATCATCAAAGGTGGTAAGGTTTTTAATCTGCTTTATTGCATCAAGTTTTTGAAGCCACCGCGATTCAATGGTATTGTTCCCGTCCACCTTTATCGCCCTTGTCAAAATAACTTCCGGCTTACAAAAAAATTCGGAAAAGTCATGTGAAGATAAACCGATTTTTCTCTCAGGAAGAGGAAGTCCAAATTCCCCCTTCATAGGTCGACTCATCCATGGGTCATCCGAAGTCACGGACGGAAACGTTTGTTCGTTAAGTCCCGCCATAATAAACACGTCTGCGTCAAGAAGTCGCGCTTCAATAGAATTCATAATCGCAATTAAAGGGTGCGAATTAACAGTAGGTCGCAACTTTAAATTAAAAAGGTAATTGGAAATAAAATCACGATAGGATTTAATATCCATCCTGTCTATACCAAAACTGTCACCTTTAAGTTTCAAAAGTTGTGACAATATATCCTTTAACGAAGAGGAAAGTTGAGATTCTAAATCCCCGTTATACAAAGTATTTTTCACAAAATCCGGTTCTTTTTTATCATTTTGAACAAATTCTTCCACAATTTTTATATGTTTGGTAAGTATATCATAAAGGGGAGCCTTTGCATCCTCGGTTTTAAAAATTGCATCAAAAACACCGGCTTTTTCATTTAATTTTGAAAGTAAGTTTAAAATAGGCGTAATAACGATTTCGCTGTTTTCAATTTTTGCTTCCTCCGCCTTTGATATAATTTTCTCCAAAGTATCAAGCCCGAAATTACCCCGCAACACTTCAATTTCAAGATTATTAACAATCCCTTCCAACACTTCCTTTTTATACCCCAGATGGGTAAATTTATGTTTTAAAACAGAAAGCATATCAAACGGAGAAAACTTGTTTATAATCGCATTTAAAATAAGTATCATATAGTTTCCGGAATCAATTTCGCTTGCACTGATACCGGCGGAATCATCAACAATAATGTTCCAGCGTTTAAGCTCAGATGCGACCGATTTCGCAATCTTTCTGTCCGGTGTAATAAGCAAAGTTTTTTTACCCTTTTCCATCATCTCTTTTAAACAAAGGGATATAGCCAAAGTTTCATCCAAATCAGTTTTAAGGGTGATTTTGGAAACCCCCTTTAACACATCACTATCAATATCCGGCATATTTTGCCATGTTTGTGCCAGGTCGGAATTAAGCATAATATAGCTTGCAAGAACTTCCCTTGAATTTGTATCTGCTTTTTTATCATTTGGGGTAAGGTCAATCACATCTCTCCTTTTCACCTTCATTTTCAAAAGAAGTTTTTTCAAACCGTATTGAGGGTGATTTTGTCCTACATTTGAAAAATCGGCATCACTTAAAATCCGGTCAAGATGCGGAAGTATCACATACCCGTTTTTCATTTCCGAAATTTCGGTTATCATATACGATATAGGGACAAGTGAGCCGGTAGACCCCGCAACAAATATCCTGCCGGTGGGTGGATTTTTCTTCCATATTTCCACCTGTTTGTAAATAAGTTTTATCTTCCTGTCTATGGGGTTAAGATAGCCACGCTCCTTTAAAATTTGCGGATACCATTCTGTGATAATTTGCAAAAATTTTAACGTTTCCTGCCAATAAATGGAAAAATTTTCCGGCACTATTTCGTTAAGTCGTGCGAAATCCAACATTTCCATTTCTACCGTGTCCATAAGATGAGCCAAATCCACGGCCAAAGCAAACGCCTGCTCATCATTAAGGGTCGGATTTTTTTCCCTTATAAGTTTTGAAAGTATAAGATTCCTTTCCACATCCGGAATTGCCGGCGGTAATTCTTCTACGACAATATTGTCGTTTTCATAATCAAGGAAAGCGAACCCGTCCTCGTCTACATCACCAAGAGGAAGTATTTTCGGTAACATAACTTGCCCGCCGCAAAGTCGCACGAAAACCTCTTTTAATGCACGACATGCCCTTCTTGTCGGAAGAAGTATTATATCATTTGCAATGTTAAGATTTTGCGATTTTGCCGTATTTAAAACATATTGCCCAAGCACATCTAAGAAAGGATAAACAGGCGATATATTAAATACGTTTTTCATAATTTTCCCCACAAAAAAGCCGGCTTTTTAATGATTTAAAGCAATATATAGCCTACCTTTACAAACGCAATAATCAATGCCATAACAGGGGCTACAAATAAAATACTGTCAAACCTGTCAAGCACACCGCCGTGCCCCGGTATAATATTGCTTGAATCTTTTATCTTATTTAATCGTTTAAGGAAGGATTCAAATAAATCTCCCATCTGTGAAATCATAGAAAAAGCAATGGTAAGCAATGCGAATATATGCAAAAGATCAAACGATGCCCCGCTTACCCACATAGTGTATATAATATACATTGTTCCGAATACGAACGCACAAATAACCCCGCCCATTGCTCCGCTTATGGTTTTGCTTGGGCTTATTTTCGGACATAACTTCGGACCTCCTATCATAGAGCCTATGAAATAAGCACCGCTGTCCGTTGATATGGTAATTATAAAAATGTATATGATTGATAACGGAGCCATAAAGTAAAGATATAACAATGATAACACACCGAACCCTAAATAAATCGGTTGTATGCTTTCAAGTATCCAATGCCTTCTGTCCGTTGCAATGTTGAAAAGATTCGATATGCAAAAAAGTATAACAAACATAACCGAAAAATAATATGTCGGTAAATTAAATGTTGTTTTATTAAGACAGAATAAAGTCAATACCCCTATAATACTTATCAAATCCCAAACATATTTGATTTTTGCTACTTTGAAAAGTTTAACATCATATTCATAAATCATAAGTCCTAAAATAAGAAGGACAAGCGGACATACCGCCACCGCACCTATTGAAAAAATAATAAATGCCGCTAACAGCATAATAATCGCGGTAGTAATGCGAAGCCTTTTATTATTTGAAACCAAAGGTGCAAAAATTTTTTTAAACTTTTCCATAACGTCTGTCCCTTTTTGAATATTCTTCTATTGCAAGTTTAATTTGTTCCTCATCAAAATCAGGGAAATGGATTTTAGGGAAATAAAGTTCGCTATACGAACATTGCCACAACAAAAATCCGCTTAACCTTTGTTCACCGCTTGTGCGAATTATCAAATCAGGTGATGCCTGTCCCGCAGTATAAATATGTTTTTCGAAAACCGCCTCATCAATAGAGTTTATATCAAGTTTGCCGGAGCTGACCTCATCCGCGATTTCCTTTGTCGCCTTTAAAATTTCGGCCCTTCCGCCGTAATTCATTGCAACATTAAGATAAAAATCATCAAATTCCGCAGTTTCATTTTCAAGCTTTATCATAGATTCTTGAATATCCTTTGAAAAGCGAGATTTATCACCAAGCACACGAAAGCGTATCTTATTTTCCTTTAACTTTTTTGATTGGTTTTTAAGGTATTTTGCAAACAAATCCATTAAAAAATCAACTTCTTCCTTTGGTCGTCCCCAATTTTCAGTTGAAAAAGCATAAACAGTCAAGATTTTCACACCAAACTTTTTACACGCTTCCACCACACGTTGCATAGCCTTTGCCCCGTTGGTATGACCGACAGTTCTAGGAAGCCCCTTCGCCTTTGCCCAACGACCGTTGCCATCCATAATAATTGCAATATGTTGAGGTATTTTCAAATTATCAACCATAAAACACTCCTATGAAATACTCATAATTTCGGATTGTTTGGTTTTAAGATGTTCATCAACCTCAGCAGTAAATTTGTCAGTGATTTTTTGAATTTCCTCTTCGTTTGCTTTTCTTTCATCTTCGGAAATAATCTTGTCTTTTTCAAGAGCTTTCACCCCATCCATACCGTCACGGCGAATATTACGAATGGAAACTTTTGCCTGTTCCGAATAACCGTTTGCCACTTTTGCAAGTTCCTTTCTGCGCTCTTCTGTAAGTGTAGGAAGGGTAATGCGGATAAGTGTTCCGTCAGATGCGGGATTAAGTCCCAAATCGGAATCCCTGATTGCCTTTTCCACCGCACCCGCAACGGATTTATCCCAAACGGAAATGGAAATAGTCCTTGCATCAGGAGTAGAAAGACTTGCCACTTGGTTAATAGGTGTCGGTGTGCCGTAAGCCATCACCATAATGTTATCAAGAAGGTTTATAGATGCACGACCTGTGCGAAGACCGGACAAATCTTTTTTAAATACATCCAAAGCCTTTGTCATTTTAGTGTTTAAATCAGTTTTTATTTCAGAAAAATTTGTATATGCCATAGTAATACTCCTTAAATTTTAAAAGTAATTAAAATTTAGCATAGGAAAAAAATAATGTAAATAAAAATATCCCCTTATGCGGACAATATTTTAAAATTCTATTCCCGCGACATCATCAAGTAATCTTTGATAAAATTCCGTAAAGTCATATTTGTTGCAATAATCCTCTATGCTCATTTTGGAATTATCAAAATCCGCCTTTAATTCTCCCTTTACATAGTTTATTGCATCCGGAATAGGTGTCAAATCTATATTTGATTCAAAATTTTTGGATAAAATTTCTTTAAGTTTTTTAAAATTTGCGGCATATTCTTCTTCAAGAGTATTTAAGAACACCGCTGGCATATAATCTGTCCCGTTACAAAATTTTTTAATTTCCAGTTGAAGTATTTTATTTTGAATAATTTCTTTACGAAGCAATTCCTTTTCGGAAATATCAACACTCTTTTTTTGCAAAGAAACGTTTTTATTAAGTGAGTCGTATGCTATCTTTAAAGATGCACATATAAATACAATCAAAAAGATTGTAATAAGTTTTGAGTTTTCTTTCATTTGTTTTTTCCTTTCTTTAATAGTAAATAATAGAATACTATAAAAAAAGCATTAAGTCAAATTTATATAAAAAAAAGACCCTCCAAAAAGGGTCCCTAAAAACAATAATGTAAAAATTATTTTGCAATAACAGTTACATCACGACGGTTTTTAGCGTATGCTTCTTCTGTATTTCCAAGAACAGCAGGTCTGTCTTTACCATAAGATACAGTTGTGATACGTTTAGCAGAAACGCCTTGAGCGATTAAATAACGTTTAGCAGCGTTTGCACGTTTTTCACCAAGAGCTTGGTTGTATTTTCTTGTTCCGCGATCATCGCAGTTTCCTTCGATAATGATGTTAACATTTGGGAACATTTTTAACCATGCAGCTTGTTTTTTCAAAGTTTTTGTTGCTTCTGGTGACAAAGAGTATTTGTCATAACCAAAGTAAACAACATTACCTGCGCGAGCATCTAAGTCAGCTTGAGTTCCGGCAATAACACCTTTAACTTCTTCAGAAATAACAACTTCTGAATTATCAACAGATGTTTCAGGATCTTCTTTACCGCAAGCAGAAACTGCAAGAACAAGTCCGGCAACAGCTAAATAATTTACTAATTTTTTCATTTTTATTATCCTTTCAGTTGTTTTTAATTTTCAACAAAGTCCATTATTACATATTTTGTATAATAAAGCAAGTTTTAATTTTAACTCTGTGAAAAGGCTTATTTTCCTATGTTAAAAGACATTATCTTTCGTTTATAAAGTCAATAAAAGCAAGATTTTTGGAATAATCTACATTTTTCTTTGGGATTTTAAGCTCTATTGCAAAGGCGAGAATTTCCGCCATTTCCACAAACTTCCTAATCTTAAAATTATCACTGTTTTTTAATGATACGTCATTTAAGTATTTATCGAAATTATCAAACAAATGGATAAAATCATCCAATATCTTACAGTTTGCAGCTTTCGGGAAATTCCAAATCTCATTCAAAGAGGGATTTATTGCCGCATCAAAAAGATGATTTTTTTCAAAATAATACCCGGCAAACATTTGCTCTGCGTTATACGAAGTCCCGTCTTCATCATTATTTTTTAATTTAAGTATTGCCTTTTCTTCTCTTTTTTTATCATAAAGATTAAAATGAACAGATTTTTCAATATCTAAACTTATAATACCGTTATCATTGTATTCACAGAAAAATTTAGCTTTTAAATCATGTTCCGTTTTTGACATATGAGGCATCTTTAAACTCCTTTAATTCTATCTTGTTTTGGAAGTATATAAATTAAATGTAATTTCATCAGGGTTTAATTCATAATTGATAGTTTCATCTTTATCAAATTTAAGGGCGTTTACAAACATTTCGGCTATCAAAGCCTGTTGTTTTGTATCTTTCCCGAAAAGATTTCTTTCATCATATAAACTTGAATTAAATTCGTCCGTTCCGTAATAGAAATTATTAAAAATTTCACTTTCTGCACTTACACCGTTTGCCCAGATTTCTTCCAATGTAGGATTTAAAGGAGTTTTTTCTTCAACGGTTTTATATAAATCGGTATAAGGTATTGCTTGGGTAATAAATTGTTTAGTTTTATATTCATCCTTTACATAAGTTTTTGCAAACTTACGACCGGCAAATTCATATTCATAGGAATAGAGCATACCTTCTTTGTCGGTATCATTGAATCTTAAAACGGCTTTTTCGTTTCTTTTTTTACCGTCAAGAGTAAACTCAACATTTGATGAAAGCTCTAATTGTTTTATTTTTGCATCGTTACCCGTATTTTTAATATAGGCTGTAAGAAGATGGTTATTGCCGAACATATATGATTTTATAAATTCTTTTTGATCTGTATCTTTTAATATGACTCTCATTTTTTTAAACTCCATATAATTATTAAGTTTATATGGATATATTAGCCATAAAAAAAAATAAGTCAACGATTCTTTATTTCTGTTTTTATGCTTTCAACAAAATCGTTCAAAGAAACTGTCTGAGACTCTTCACTGCCAAGACGACGAAGGGTAACAGTGCGATTATCCTTTTCCTTGTTTCCTATCACAGCAATAACGGGAACCTTTGTTGTTGAATGTGCACGAACCTTATAGCTTATCTTTTCATTGCTTGTATCAAGCACGGTTGAAACGCCGTTATCGGTCAAAAGTTTGTTAACTTCTTCCGCATAATCAACAACTCCTTCGTTAACTGTTGCAACGGCAACTTGAACCGGTGATAACCAAAGCGGAAGACGTCCCGCAAAGTTTTCAATCAAAATACCGGTAAATCTTTCAAGGGAGCCGAACAAAGCTCTGTGAAGCATAACAGGTCTGTGCTTTTCACCGTCTTTACCTATATAAGTTAAATCAAAACGCTCGGTTAAGTTCATATCCACTTGCAAAGTTCCGCATTGCCAATCACGACCTATCGCATCGCGAAGAACAAACTCCAACTTTGGACCATAGAAAGCACCTTCACCTTCAAATATAGTATATTCATAGCCGTTATGTTCAAGGGCATTTGCCAAGGCTTTTTCAAGCATATCCCAAACCTCATCGGAACCGATTCGCTTTTCCGGACGGGTCGAAAGCTTTATACGAACATTATCAAAGCCGAAGTCCTTATAAATATTCATAATAAGTTTTATGACTTTTACGCATTCTTCTTCCATTTGCTCGGTAGTGCAGAAAATATGCGCATCGTCCTGTGTAAATTCACGAACGCGAAGTATCCCGTGAAGGGCACCGCTTGCCTCATACCTGTTTACTTTACCAAATTCCGCCATACGAATAGGAAGATCACGATAGCTTTTAATTCCCTGCTTATAAATCAAAACACCACCCGGGCAATTCATAGGTTTTACGGCAAACTCCGTATCCTCATCTTGCACTGTTGCGGTATACATATTATGTTTGTATTTATCCCAATGTCCGGAAGTTTCCCACAAACATCTGTTCATAATTGTTGGGGTAGATACTTCAATATAACCGTTTTCCGCTTGCTTCTTCCTCATATAAGAAATAAGAGTTTGGAACATCTTCCAACCCTTTGGATGCCAAAATACGGCACCCGGAGCATAGTCAGGTTCAAAATGGAACAAATCCATTGCAACACCGATTTTTCTGTGGTCGCGTTTTTCCGCTTCACTAAGCATAGTGGTATATGCTTCCAACTCCTCTTTATTATTCCAAGCAGTTCCGTAGATTCGTTGAAGCATTTTATTTTTGCTGTCACCTCTCCAATATGCACCCGCAACTGACATAAGTTTAAAGGCATTATGTTTAAGGTTGGAGGTATATTTGATATGAGGTCCGCGACAAAGGTCGAAAAAGTCGCCTTGTCTGTAAATACTTACCGTATCAACGCCGTTCTTTTCCAAATCGGAAATAATTTCTGTTTTATAAGGCTCATTTGCAAATAATTTTTTTGCATCCACAGTTGATAATTCCTCACGAACAATAGGAAGATTGCGTTTAATGATTTCCTTCATTTTTTCTTCTATTTTAGAGAAATCTTCAACAGTCAATTTTTCTTCCATATCAAGGTCGTAATAGAAACCGTTTTCAATAGATGGCCCTATTGCAAATTTTACGGATGGATAAAGTTCCTTTATTGCTTGTGCCATAATATGACTTGCACTGTGGCGAAGAATATCTAATTCATTTTGTTGCATAATAAAATCCTTTTATTGTTTTTTCTTTTTATTATAGATATTTCAAAGTCAAATACAACAGTTTTATAAGAAAAAATTTTTCCCCATTAAAATATTGCAATTTTAATAAAACTAATCTATTTTTAAGGTATAAGGAATTAAGTTATGAATATAGATAAATCTTTTATAGAAAATCTTCGGGACAGAATATCCATAGTCGATACCGTTTCAAAATATATCCCCCTTACACGAAAAGGTAAGGAACATTGGGGTTGTTGTCCGTTTCATCACGAAAAAACGGCATCTTTTTCCGTATCAGATGATAAAAACTTTTACCATTGTTTCGGTTGCGGTGCACATGGTGATATTATAACTTTCTTTATGCAACATTTACACCTTTCATTTATAGAAT
>CAZHAL010000017.1:0-12482 GCA_964530355.1 uncultured Bacteroidales bacterium
GACCTGCTCCACCTGTGTGGAAAGCTAATGTTGGATAACGAGTTCCTACTGTCATATTTTTTCTCCTTTTCTTTGTGTTAATATTAGAAATAGAATTTTGAAATTCTATAACTATACACAGGATAATAGAGAATCAAATAACAGGCAATAATAATAAATTCCTTATATCGGTTACTCGTATTTTTTCCTTACTATTGTATAGGTTGGGAAAAGTTTTAGGACTTCACTTTTTTCCATATTGAAATTTTCAAACGGTAAAAGAACCGGTTTTGTTGCGACGGTTGCGCGTTCCAAACTTTCATTATTTTTCATATTGATAATTGTTTTGATTTTTACATTTTCCACATCAAATTTTAATGGGGAAGCGAACTCCAACGTATCACCTACATCAAATGAATTTTTTACATCAAGGATTAAGCCGTCGGCGTTTGCACCTGTTATTTGTGCGGTGAATCTGTAATTACCGTTGGAGCGAGTCGTTTCGTAATCCATTGCGTGATGAGTTAAATGTCCGTCAAAGAATCCGTATGTATATCCTCTGTTTTGCAAGGTATTTAATTCTTCCATATATGGCTTGTAATCCCATTTATCCGGATTGTTATAGTAAGAGTCTATTGCATTTCTGTATGCGCGGGCGGTGATACCGGCGTAATATTCGGATTTGTTTCTGCCCTCTACTTTAAGCGAATCAATTCCGATAGAAAGTAGTTTATCAAGTTTCGGCATCAGGCATAAATCCTTTGAGTTCATAATATAGGCACCTTTGTCATCTTCGCAAAGTTCCATAAATTCGCCCTTGCGTTCTGCCTCCTCCAAATAAAAATCGAAAAGTTTCATTGTGTCGGAGTTGATATCTATACCAAGCTTTTCCGCCTCCTCCTTTATGATTCCGGTTTCAAGCAATTCTTCACGCGGGCGGACATACATTTTGTAATTCCATCTGCAACAGTGGGCGCAATTTCCCTGATTGGAACTGCGTTCCGTTAAAAAGTTGGAAAGAAGGCAACGTCCGGAATAGCTCATACACATACTTCCGTGTATGAAAGTTTCAAGTTTTAAATCCGGTGCAACACGCTGTCTTATTTCCTTTAACTCCTCAAATGAAACTTCACGACCAAGGACGCAAAGTTTTGCGCCTATGTCATACCAAAACATTGCTGTTTCAAATGAGCATACGTTTGCCTGGGTTGAAACGTGAAGCGGGATTTCAGGGATTGCGTTTCGCATAAATCTGAATACTCCGGCATCGGCAATAATTATACCATCCGGCTGTAGCTTTCGTAATGTTTCGGCAAAGACGGGGAGTTTATCAATATCCTTATTATGAGTATAAAGGTTGACTGCCAAATAAATTTTTTTACCGATTGAATGGGCGTAATTGATACTTTCCTTCATTTCATCAAGTGTGATTTTCGCCTTTGCCCTTAAACTCATATCCGGTGTTCCGGCGTATACGACATCGGCGCCATACAAGAAAGCCGTTTTTAATCTTGAATATGAACCTGCCGGTAATAAAAGTTCGGATTTTTTATTAAAATTTGACATAATTATACCTCTGTTTTTTTTAATTTCTTTTATAAAAACATATTTTTAGGAAAAAGTAAAATAAATTTTAAAATATACTTGCAAGAGGGGCTTTTATGGTATAAATTAAAATAGCATAAAACAAAAAAAGGAGTTAAAAAAATGTATGCAAATTTAAGAAATTGGATATTTACTGCAATCCCGGGAACTTGTTTTTCAGATTTTATCTATTTGGGTATTATAGTATTTATAATTGCCGGATTTTTTTCAAGCAGAAGATGGGGCGCATTTGTTGCAACTTGCATATTTGCCGTTGTATTCAAATTACTTGATTGGTTAGTTATACCGGGACAACAATTAATCCCTATGATAGAACAAATTTTACATATGATTTTTCTTCCTTTGGTTATTACAGCTTTGTATGCAAAAAGAAAATAATTCATAAACAAACGGCGGGCGATTTTTTTACATAAGGATTGCCCCTTTTTATTTTTACAATGAAAAAATATTTTTATAATTTTATTTGCAAGATTTGGGGACTTGTTATATTCCTTTTTATAACAAGCAGGGTTTGTTTTGCAAACTTGCCAACCGTCCTTTACGACAATGATGTTAAAAATTACAAGAAAGTTTTTGAACTTCAGGAAAAGGGGCGTTGGGCCGATGCGGATAAAGTTATAAAAAAAATCAAAAATGATTCACTTATGGGCTATGTTTTATATCAAAAATATATGAGCCCGTATTACAAAACTCCGTTTGGTGAAATCAAAGAATGGCTTAACAATTATTCTGACCTTCCCAATGCAATGGATATTTATAACCTTGGGCTTAAAAAGGGTGCGAAAAAGGAACTTAAAAAACCGTTAAAGGAGGCTCATCGCACACAATATTTTTCCATGGATGAATTTAAAAATTCGTATCAGATGATTCAAAACTCTTATAAAAAACTTCCAAAAAAAGAACGTGATGAAGTTGCGTATATGATAAAGATTTTCAGTCGCCGTCTTAAACAAGGATACACGAAAAACGCACGACAGATTTTGGAAAATCCGCATGCGAAAAAATATTTTAAGCATGATGATTATTTAAGGATGCAGGCGTATCTTTCATTTACCTACTTTTTAAATAACAATGATGATTTGGCGATTGAGTGGGGTGTAAAGCCGGCGGAGGAGTTGAATTTTTATCTTGCAAATTGGGCGTTGGGACTTGTTTATTGGCGAAAGGGTGAATACAAACTTTCACGCGATTATTTTAAAAATATAGTCTTTTCCAAACAGGTGCCTATTGATGTTTTATCGGCGGCGGCGTATTGGGCGTATCGTGCGAATGAAAGGATTGAGGATAAAAATGACCGTGACGATGCGGAAATATTTTTGGAAACGGCAAGTAATTATCCGAAAACTTTTTACGGGATTTTGGCGAACAAAAAACTTAATAAAAAATTGGAAATCAGTTGGGAGGAGCCTACTCTTACTTTGCAAAATGCAAGGGAAATTATTTCATGGCAAGGCGGGGTGCGTGCGCTTGCCCTTTTACAACTTGATATGAAAGAGGAAGCGGGCAGTGAGTTAAAATTTTTGATACATACCGCAAGTGATGATTTTTCAAACGAGCTTATCAATGCGGTGCTTGCCGTTGCAGAGGAAGCGAATATGCCGTATCTTTCAATCAACATTTCCAATTATAAAAAGGAGTATGCGGAACACAATATTTTTGCAAGCTGTCTATACCCTACTTTGGATGTGGAATTAAAGGACGGATTAAGTGTGGATAAGGCTTTGCTTAATGCTCTTATCAGACAGGAATCTCGCTTTAATCCAAAGGCGAAGTCTGCTGTCGGGGCGCGTGGCTTGATGCAAATTATGCCTGCGACCGCATCATTTATAACAAAGGATTCCACACTAAGGAAAAAAGGGAAATCGAAACTTTTTGATGTTGAGCTTAATTTAAAAATCGGGCAAATGTATATTGAATATTTGCTTAACTTTCCTAATGTAAAGGAGAATTTGTTCAAGTTCCTTCTTGCATACAATGCGGGTCCGGGTAATTTGAAAAAACAGGAGGAGCGAATTGTTAATCCGAATGATGACCCTTTGTTTTTTATTGAAGCAATCAATTTCAAGGAAAGTCGTATTTATATAAAAAGGGTTATGGCGAATTTTTGGATTTACCGAAATAAGCTTAATCAAGAATCCGAATCTTTGGAAGATATTGTGAATGACAAATGGCCTTTGTATATCAGCAAGGGGGATACGAATGCGAATAATTATTCACAGGAGGAAATTGAATATCTTGAAGAATATTTAGAAGACAACGAAACTTTGTTTGAACAAAACCAAGATGAGGCAGTGGCGGATGAAAAATCCGATGCGGAAAATGATGCCCCCATCCTTGAAACATCACTTAATGAGGAAGAAGTCCTTGAAAAAACCGATGCGGTGCCAGAGGAAAAAAGTGATGTAGCGGATGCTTCCTTGTCTGACACAAATGATGAAAAAATTTCGGATGATAAGAAGACGGATGAGTAAGATTATTTCTTTTGACATTGAAAATACATACGGTGACAAGGCTGTCTGTTTCGGTATTGATGAGGCGGGTCGCGGGTGTTTGGCGGGTCCCGTGGTTGCGGCGTGTGTATGGATGAATCGTGAAAAATTTCCGCGGGAAATACTTTTGCAAATAAATGATTCAAAGAAATTATCCGAGGCGAAAAGGGAGGAAATTTTCGCAATGCTTCCCGCCCTTCCCCATGATGTTTTTATGTGTGAATGGTGTGCGATTGATGCGGAAGTTATTGATGAAATAAATATTTTGCAGGCGACACTTTTGGCGATGAAAAATTCCGCCGTTCAATTATGTAAAAAACTTTCTATCTCTCCTGATATTATTTTGGTGGACGGGAATAAGGCGCCCGATATTTCGCCTTGTAAATGTGTGATTGGCGGGGATGCGCTTTCATACTCTATCGCGGCGGCGTCTATTGTCGCAAAGGTTAACAAGGACCGTCTTCTTAACAAAATAGGTGAAGAATTTCCGCAATATGAATTTTGCAAAAACAAGGGGTATGGGACAAAGGCTCATTTGGAAGCCCTTCGAAAATTCGGGATTTGTCCTTATCACAGAAAGACCTATGCTCCGGTTAAAAAGTTTGTTAAATAACCTTTGACAATGTGGCATTTTCAAACCACAAAATAAATGCGGTCACAGTGTGTGTCGGATAAATTTTTTCAATAATCCTTTTGTAATTCAAGACTTGATTTTTATAATTTTGCGGGATTGTGTTCGGAACAGTGCTGTCGGTTTTGTAATCAATTATTATGATTTCGTTATCTTGAAAAACAAGTTTATCGATACGATAGATATTGCCCGCATCGGCGATTTCGACTTCGGCAAAGGTGTTTGTGCCGAACATAAAATCAAAATTTGAATCGGTAAGGATATTTTCAATTTGCGTTATGATTTTATCTGTATTTTCCAGACCTGTTTTTTCAATGTAAGTGGAGGCCCTTGATTTAAAATTTTCGAAATTTTTACCGTTGAAATTTTCAAGGAGCTTGTGTATCACACTTCCTTTTTTAAGTGAGGTATTTTCGCTTTCCGTATTATCAAGCGGAGATGATACGGCATTGTGCGGGGTGAAAGTTTTCACACAATCTTCGCTTTTTTCATACAAATAATCCGGTATGGTCAGTTGATGTTTTTGTTTATCCGGAATGTCGGATGTTTCCCTTGCCATCGGATTTTGATTTCCTATATATAAAATTTCGGGATCAACAAATTCCACACCTTTGGTTTTAAGGGCAGGGTCAATTTTTGTTTGTGATATATCGGCCATAACATCCTTTATACATGAATACCACGACTTTGTATGTTGACCGTGTAAATCCTCCCAACCGGAGATATAAAGTTTATCGCGGGCGCGGGTCATTGCGACATACAAAAGGCGATAAAATTCCTCCTCATTAAGGTTTTTTGTATGATTATAAATGTCCGCGAAATTGGAATTTATATTTTGGAAATCAGAGGTTTTTAAAAATGGCAACCCCTTATCATTCCACAAAATTTTATCCTTCAAACTGGCCTCATTGACATTCGCATCAAAAAGAAAAACTATCGGTGCCTCCAACCCCTTGGACCCGTGAACCGTCATAATGCGGACGCAGTTATTTATTTGTTCCATATCGCGTTTGACTTCGATTTTACTTGATGTAAACCATGCAAAAAAATCAAACAAAGTTTTGCCGAGTTTTTCCTTATCATAATAAAGGCACTTTTGTATGAATTCGTTTAATACATCATCAATCACATCGCCGAAACGGGCAATGAAGTTTTTGCGTTTGTCCTTTACCTTTAACACATAATCGAAAAATAAAAACGGTGTTTGTATACGGGAAAGTTCGACAAGTTCGCAAAGCTCATCATAAATATTTTTATACTTTTCGTTATCCTTTAACGCATTCCACAGTGATGATTTTCGATTATAACAAAGTTCGAATAAATCATCGTCATCCAAATTATAAAGCGGGGATTTTAGCACTTCGGCAAGGCTTAAATCATCATAGGTTGAAAGGGTGAATTTAATAAGCGAGATTAAATCTTCCACGGCAATATTTTCGGAAATGTTTAATTTATCCTGACCGGAAAAAGGTATATTGTATTCGTGAAGTTTATTTATCAAATAATCGCTGCTGCTTCGTTTTTGAACGAGTATCATTATATCCTTCGGTTCAACTTTTCGTTTTGAATCTTTACCGGCAGAGATAAAATCATTATCCAAAATGTTTCGGATTTTTTGTGCGACTATATCGGATGCGGTTATTTTCGCATTGGAAATATTTACCACATCGACAGGCGGTTTTACGAAACTTTCGCTTTCATCATGCTGTGCCTTTGCAAGGGGGATAAGTTCCACATACCCGTTGAAATCGGTTCGGTTCGGAATGTGGGTAATTTTTTCATCGGGAAGAAGGACGCCGTCCACCTTTGCCGAATCATTTAAAATTTTATCCACCAAGTTCAATATATTTTTACAGGAGCGAAATGATCGGTTAAGAGGCAAATCCTTAAATACAAAATTACCGCGTTCGACCCTTTCCTTAAAATGCTTTTTATATTTTTCGAAAAGGGAGATGTCGGCACCTTGGAACCCGAAAATCGATTGTTTTCTGTCGCCGACGGAAAAAATACTTTTTATATTTTTTTCGCCTCTTGCAGTGGTGAAAAATTCCTCCGTCAAAGTATCGACTATATCCCATTGAATAGGGGAAGTATCCTGTGCCTCATCAATCAAAATATGCGATATACCGCCGTCCATTTTGTAAAGTATCCATTCGGAAATGTTCGGCTTTTTGAAAAGGTTTTCCACCGTTTCGATAAGGTCGGAAAAGTCCATAACCCCCTCTTTATCCTTTAACCTTTTATATATGTCCATAAGGGTGAGTGCGATTTTGATTACCGCAACGGTTAAATTATATATACGGATACAGGAAATAATTTCAAATGTTTGTTTGACGCGGTCTGCCTCCATCAATAAATCATCAAGTAATTGAGGGTTATCTTTTTCCTCCGATTTCAAAAGAAGCGGTGCGGTCCTGTTATTTTTAAATGCAGATTTGTAGGCATCGATGTTTTTGATTTTTGTTTCAATATCACCATCCAAAAACTTTCTTAACACAGGGGCCTTTTTCTGTCTTGCCTCACTTGATGTGCTAAGTATGGTGATATATTTTTCAATCAAACAGGTCGGAATATTTTCAATAAAATTATGTAACAGCTCCTCCGCATCATCAGGAATATTTATTCCTTTATAATCATTAAAAACTTCGGAATGAAGTTCTGTTTTTATATTATCAAAAGTTTTGTATTCATTTAAAAGGTTGTTAAATTTTTCGCGTTCTGCGATAATGGCTTCAATCAAATCTTCGAACACGGTTTGTGATAAATTTTTTGTTAAAAGTTCGAATTGATTCAAAAGGTCGACGCTGTTGTCATCCTTTTTATTCCTTATGTTTATCAAAAATTCTTTGTATGCGGAATTAAGAAGTCTTTGGGCATCAATAGGTTCAATAATTTTGAAATGCGGGGAGATGTTTGCCTCTATCGGAAAGCGTTTCAATACCGATTGGCAAAAGGCGTGTATTGTGTAAATTTTAAGTGGTATCGGATTATCAATAAGTTTGGAAAAAAGTTTTCGTGCGGTTATTTTTAAATCCGCAATGTTTACCTTAGAAAAATCAAACTTTTCAATGTCCGTTGTAAAAAGATTTTTTATTTCTATTTCCAAATCCGCATCGTTCATAACGCTCCAACTTCTTGCACGTTTAAAGATGCGGTCCTGCATTTCAATCGCACCGGCGTTTGTGTAAGTTAAGCACAAAATTTTTGTCGGGTCTATGTTTGATAAAAAAAGTCGCAAAAGGCGGGATACCAGCACGGTTGTTTTACCGGTGCCGGCACTTGCCGATACCCAAACGGAAAAGTTTGGGTTTGCCGCGTCCTTTTGATTTTGAAGTGAGGTATCATTCATTGGAGTGTGACGAGAAATACTTTCTTAATATTTTTTCTTCCTCGGATAAGGAAACTTTGTTTTCCCCTTCCTTATTTTCATTTGCACGAATAAACTCTTCTGTTTTAACTATTTCGGCAGCCTCTCGAAAAGTAAGGTTAGGATTAGTTTTTTGTAATTGAGCTACTCTTATTTCGCGAAGTCCGGATGCTTCATCAAGAAAGATTTCCTCTAAAATTTTAGCTTTTTCTTTATCGGTTAGAAATTCAATCATAAAAAATACTCCCGTAAATGTTAATTATTAAAAATAATTATAGCATAACGTTTAAAAATATGCTACATTATTTTTATGTAAAAAACAGGAGGGGCAATATGAATAAAGAGCTTAAAAATTTAAAATATGTAAAAGAAAGGCTTACTTACTACCTTTCAAAGACATCAAAAAAAACTATTAAAAATGCAAGCAATTCCGATTGGTATAAGGCTTTCGTTGAAATGATTAACAATGAGCTTTTAACGGATGCGAATGAAACGGAAAACAAAATACTTAATCGCAAAAATAAATTTGTGGCGTATCTTTCCATGGAATATTTGCTTGGGAAACTTGGCAATCAAACACTCCTTAATTTAAAGGCAAAGGAAATTTTCCGTCGTGCGTTTGACAGTTTCGGTGTGAAGCTTGATGACATACTTGATATGGAAGTTCAAACACAACTTGGTAACGGCGGGCTTGGAAGATTGGCTGCGTGTTTTTTTGATTCACTTTCCACACTTAATCTTCCGGCATTCGGATACGGACTTTTTTATCGTTGCGGAATTTACAAACAGGTCCTTGAAAAAGGGATGCAGGTTGAAAAGCCTGACCTTTGGATAAAGGATAAAAATATTGCCGTTGATAAAAGAAAGGACATAACCTACACGGTTAATTTCGGCGGTAGGATTGAAAATGGTGAAACTATTGAAACTATGGAATGGATACCGGCGGAGGCAGTGAAGTGTAATGCGAATGATATACTTCTTGCCGGATATGGGGACAAGGCGACCTTGCGTGTTAGGCTTTGGGAGGCAGAAAGGAATGATAAATCCGAACCGGATATAAAGAAAACTATTACAAACATTACCGACTTTTTATATCCGCCGGATATGACGGATGAGGGACGACGTCTTCGTCTTCGTCAGGAATATGTTTTGGTATCGGCTTCGGTGCAAGATTTATTTGCACGGTTCAGAAAGACCGGTCTTTCCATTAACAAGATTGATGATTTTATGGCGGTGCAGTTAAATGATACTCACCCTACTCTTGCCATTCCGGAAATAATCAGAATACTTATGACCGAATATGCTTTCTCCTATGATGAGGCATTTAAGAAAATGTATAAAATCTGTGCCTACACAAATCATACTTTGATGGCGGAGGCATTGGAAAAAATCGGTATCCCGCTTTTCAAATCGGAACTTCCGTATCATTTTGCGATAATTGAAAGAATCAATTATGACTTTATGAAAATGGCGGAAGAAAAAGTTGCCGATTACAAACTGGGTCAAATTAAAATAGTTGATTACAACAAAAATTTTGTGAATATGGGAAATCTTTGTATGGTTGCGACACACAAGGTCAACGGTGTTGCGGCACTTCATTCAAAGCTTTTGAAAAACAAAGAGTTCTTAACCCTGTCACAACTTTTCCCACGAAAGTTTATAAATGAAACGAACGGTATTACTCAACGTAAATGGTTGTTGGAGGCAAATCCGGAGTTATCTTCGTTTATTACAAAAACAATAGGGGACAAATGGATTACTGATTTGTATCAACTTAAAAAACTTTTGAAACATAAAAACGATGTGAACTTTTTGGAAAAGTTTGCGCGTATTAAACGAAAGAACAAGGAACATCTTCTTTCTATGATAAAGGATGAAACCGGATTTTCTTTTTCGCCGGACTTTATCCTTGATTCACAAATAAAGCGTATTCACGAATACAAGCGTCAATTCTTAAATATACTTCAAGTCATTGACCGTTATAATCGTATTTGTGACGGTGATACAGAGGGACTTCAACCTAAAATCTGTTTGTTTGCGGGAAAGGCTCCGCCTACTTATGATGAGGCAAAGGATGTAATCTCCCTTATCAACGATGTGGCAAATGTTGTTAATAATGACAAGCGTTGTCGCGATTTGTTAAAGGTTGTTTTTGTGCCTAACTACAATATTACAAAGGCGCAAATGATAATTCCTGCATCCGAAATAAGTGAGCAGATTTCCACCGCCGGAAAGGAAGCAAGCGGAACCGGAAATATGAAGTTCGCCCTTAACGGTGCGCTTACAATCGGAACGCTTGACGGTGCGAATGTTGAAATTAAAAAGGAAGTCGGGGCAAAGAATATCTTTATATTCGGCTTGACTGCAAAAAAAGTTTATAACCTTAAAGAACGCGGATACAATGCTCAATCATATTATGATGCGAACCCAAGGATACAACGCATTATCGAACAAATTCAAAGCGGTGTATTTTCAAAGGGGGACAAGCATAAACATGACTGTATCTTAAATGCTTTCTTTAACAACAATGATGCGTATATGATTTTGCCTGACTTTAACAGTTATGTTAATACGCAACTTAAACTTGATACACTTTACGCGAATCAAAAACTTTGGTGGCAAAAGGCGTTAATCAATGTTGCAAATTGCGGGTTCTTCTCCGCAGACAGAACTATTAAAAGCTATGCGCATGATATATGGAAGATAAAGGAAATAAAGGAATAATGGCTTTTAAAAAAGATACTATTTTTGCGCTTAGTTCGGCTTATGGAAAGGCGGGGGTTTCGGTGTTTCGTATATCGGGGCCCGCGTCTTTATCCATACTTTCAAAGCTGACAAAGGGGAAAAAGATTACCCCAAACAAAATGTTTTATTCCGGTTTTTACAATCCGAAAAACAATGAACTTCTTGATACGGGAATGGCGGTGTTTTTCAAATCGCCTGCGTCCTATACCGGTGAGGATACGGTCGAAATTTTCACACACGGAAGTCTTGCGATTGTAGATGCGATGTATAATGTTTTGGGAGGTTTCAAGGGTGCTCGTTTAGCGGAGGCGGGAGAGTTTACCAAGCAAGCATTTTTAAACGGCAGGCTTGATTTAACGCAGGTTGAGGCAGTGGCGGATTTGATTGATGCGCAAACCGAATCACAGCGAAAACTTGCCCTTAAAAACACGAACGGGGAGGAAGCGAAACTTTACAATTCTTGGCGGGAAAAGTTGGTAAAAATCCTTGCGTGGTTTGAGGCGAGTATTGATTTTTCCGATGATGAAATGCCGGAGGATATTATTCTAAAATCGAATAATTTACTTCTTGAATTAAAGGATGAAATGCAACATCATATTGAAACCGGTGCGGTTGCAAATCGTATAAAAAACGGACTGAATGTCGCGATTATTGGCAAACCGAATGTCGGCAAGTCATCTCTTTTTAATAAAATTATCGGGGAAAACAGGGCGATAGTTTCCTCCATTGCGGGGACTACGCGTGATGTGGTGGAGGCGCCGATTGATATACAGGGGTTCAAAATAAACCTTTCGGATACGGCGGGGCTTAACGAAAAAACGAATGATATAATTGAAAAAAAAGGTATTCTTAAGGCGAAAAAAATTGCGCGTGTTGCGGACATAAAAATCTATGTGGTGGACAGTCTTAAATCCATTGACAGCAAGAAAATTGATGCGGACACCATTGTTGTTTTGAACAAGATTGATAAGAAAAAAAATGCTGGTGAGATTGCGAAAAACGTAATTCCTATGTCGGTGAAAAGTGGGGAAAATTTTGATAAGTTTTGGCGGGTCCTTACAAAAAAAATTGCCGAGAAGATGGAGTTTTCAAATGATATTACCATGTCGCAACAGCGATATAAGACGGCACTTTCTAATTGTGTGGAGGAGCTGGCGCAGGCGGTGATGATTGACGCTATTGATTTGAAAGTGGAGCATATTCGCATTGCGGTGGCGGAGATAGGTTCAATCACCGGGCAAGTTTATTTTAATGAGCTTCTTGATGAGATATTTTCGAATTTCTGTTTGGGAAAGTAACCCACCCCTCGGTTGAGGGGATTTTTTTATTCCTCAACCTTTCCCAAGGTTGATAGCCCCAGTCTGCTCGGCTTTCTGAGGAAAATGTGGAAAGGGAAAACTTTTATGAAAGAAAGAAAGAAAGAATTAAACGCAACTTATCCTCCAGTAGTAAGTTTTTTATAAAACTTACGTCGCCCTCCCTTACCCCCCTTGCGGGAGGGCGACAGCCGACAAGGAGGGGAGTATAAGGGATTAAGTGAGGAGAGAAAACAAGAATGAAAAATATATATAAAAAGATTCAATATAAAAAAACTCCCTCACGGGGAGGGAGGGGTTTTGTAAACCATATAATTTTAGTATTTAAATTTATATAGTTTCACACAACC
>CAZHAL010000018.1:0-12371 GCA_964530355.1 uncultured Bacteroidales bacterium
TCAAATAGGGAGGGAGGAAGCAGAAGACTATGAACAAAAACAATGACTTCCTCCCGTAAACTTTTATACTCCGTAATTTTTGAAACGAATTCTTTCGTATCCTTCGGGGCAAGTATCAGTGTTTGCAACTTTGTAATAGCCTTCCGGACAGACATCACTTGTCGGGAAAACAGGAGGAGCTCCGTCCGTGCAATATACTTTGATACAGTTAGTTGATGTTCTGGTAAGGGATACGCTGAACTGTGGGCAGTATTCGCATTTTCTTTCGCTTACGTTATACATCATATCAGTGTAAGGGCATTGGCAATAGTTGGCTGAAATTGATGAATAATTTGAGTAAGAGTTCCCTATGAAGGTAGCCTTTTGCTCGCTCCCGCAACCGTTTTGATTTTTCGGTATGCAGTATTTTTGAAGTATAGTTTGGAACGTTGCCGCTTGGCTTTGGTTCGGTAATAATAGTAAAGATACTATTATCATTATTTTTTTCGTCATGGTTCATTTCCTTTCCTTAGTCTTTTAAGGGTGGACGTTAGAAAACCATGTACATTTAATGGCTCAGCCTATTTGGCGAAAGCCTTATTTAGCCGACATCCACTCCTTCTACAAAGGTAGTGATGGACGTCGTCCATTTATTAAAATGCAGTCATCCTTCTAACGTGAAAAAACTGCAAGTAATGTACAAGGGTTTTCTACGACCCTGGATAGCTTTTTGCTATCTGGTTATGAGTATATTATTTATTGAAACATTTTTCAACTGGAAAATGTCGGATGAAAAAAAATTCCCCCTGTAATAAGGGGGAGGGGATATGATTTTTATATTTGGATTTTCAGACCTATTACCGCGACGTGGGCGTCGAAATCGCTTTGAAGCTCAAGGTCGTATAAATCTTCGGTTATGACAGGATTCTCTTCGTCACTGTTATCGGTGATACTGCTTATCATATTATGAGAAGTTTTTATTTTCCCGAAGTCATAATATCTGTAACCTATATCAAGTGAGATGTAGTTATTTATTCCTGCGGTAAGTCCGGCACCGAAAATAACAGTTTTGTTTCTTTGTGTTTTACCTTTGATAGTTAAATCATTATTGTTGCGACCGGTGAAATTTATATCGCCCAGTTCTATTTCCGATATACCGATACCTGCCATTGCATAAGGGGTAAATATGAATGACGGATTGCGTCTGTTTAAAATGAAATCAAAGTATAGGTTGACGGAGCCACCTTGTAAATCTATGTCGCTTGTATAATCAATAGTATCCAAGTCAACTATGTTTTGACCGTTAAGTTCCAATTCCTTACCCATTTTATAATAGCTTAATTCAAGACGGAGCGGATTTTCGGAATTGATACCGAAAGCAGCGGTAAGGAAATAATCGTCATTTGCTTCTGCTTTTATAGGATTTACGGATTTATCGTCATTACAAATGAAGTTATAAGAAGGGTTGCAATTATTTGTCGGATTAAATTCAAAGTTATTTTCCTTTGTATAGAAATATCCGCCGTATGCGGCAATGTAGATTCTTTTTAATCTTGGTAATTCTTCTTTTTTTACAGATTCGGTATTTTGTTCGGAAGGTGTGATTATTTCTTCTTTATTTTCCACAGTTTCCTTTTCAGAATCGGAATCGGTTGAAGTAGTTATATATTTTATATAAATGTGTTCTACCTGATTATCAGGAAAGTTCGGAACACGTGCAAACGAATCCATTGTTATGGCAGCAAACCATATAAGAACCAGGGTAATAAGAGTATTTTTCATATTTGTATCCTTATTTTTATCCTTAAATTTCATTTTGTTTAATATAAAGATAACATAAAAATAATTTTTGTCAATAGTTTCTTATTTTATTTTTATTTAGGAAAAAATGCTTTACTTTTTTGTTTATACGTGCTATTTTTGTTCTATATCGGAGGCAGTATGATAGCGAAAATTTTTACACCGGCGTTTAGCGGTATTGATGTTATAAAGGTTTCTGTGGAAGTTATGATTTCGGCCGGACTTCCCAAATTTTTGATTGTAGGACTTCCCGATAAGGCGATTAGTGAGGCGAAGGAGCGAATCCAGTCGGCTTTTTCGGCTATGGGATTTTCGCTTCCTGCAAAACGAATCATTGTGAACCTTGCTCCGGCTGATGTTGTGAAGGAGGGGTCACATTTCGATTTGCCTATTGCTATGGCGATTCTGACGGCTCTTGGGGTTGTGCCGAATGAGGAAATTTCAAGGTATATGATTTTAGGGGAGCTTGGGCTTGACGGTATGATAAAGCCGGTAAACGGTATTTTGCCTGCGGCGGTTAATGCAAATGAAATGAGGCTTGGCATTATTTGTCCGGAAGCTCAGGTTTCACAGGCTTTGTGGGCCGGTAATAAGGATGTGTTGGGTGCATCGACTCTTTTATCCCTTATCAATCATTTTAAGGGAAGTCAGGTAATTGTGAATGAAATGATACCGCCTGTGTTTGATGAAAAATACAGTATTGATATGATTGAGATAAAGGGGCAGGAGCTTGCAAGAAAGGCTCTTGAAATTGCGGCGGTAGGCGGTCATCATATGTTGATGATTGGTCCTCCGGGTGTGGGAAAATCTATGCTTGCCTCTCGACTTCCTACGATACTTCCTCCTATGACGGCAAAGGAAGCGTTGGAGATTTCTACTATTAATTCGGTTGCGGGACTTTTGGGTGAAAAGGGACTTTGTATCACAAGGCCGTTCAGGGCTCCGCATCATACGGCGTCGCAAGTCGCACTTACCGGTGGCGGTATTCATGCAAAGCCGGGTGAAGTATCGCTTGCGCATAACGGTATTTTGTTTTTGGATGAGCTTCCGGAGTTTTCGTCATCTGCACTTGACAGTTTAAGGCAACCTTTGGAAACCGGTGTTGTCAGTGTTGCAAGGGCGAACGGGCATGTTACTTATCCCGCTAAATTCCAGCTGATTGCGGCGATGAATCCTTGCAAGTGCGGGCATTTCGGTGATCCGGAGCATGCTTGTTCTTCGGCTCCGCTTTGTGCGTTGAAATATCAAAACCGAATCAGCGGTCCTTTGTATGACAGGATTGATTTGACGGTGGAGGTGGAAACCATTAATCCTTGGGATTTGGATAAGATAAAGGTTTCGGACGATTCGAAAACCGTTAGGGAAAGAGTTATAAAGGCAAGGGCGTTTTCAAATGCAAGGCTTAAGAAAATCTTTGGCGGTGATAATTTGTTAAATTGTGATTTGTCAGGTAAGCAAGTGGAAGAATCGGCAAATATTATACCGGAGGCGATGGATCTTCTTACAAAATCGGCGGAAAAATTGAAACTTTCGGCACGTGGTTATTACAAGGCAATGAAAGTAGCCAGAACCATTGCTGATATGGAGGTGAGGGATATGGTTATTCCATCCGATATATCAATGGCTTTGTCATTCAGACGCAAGTTACCGTAAAGGTTAACGTGATTTTTCCGTGTTGCTTAAATTTATAACTTCTTTTAATTTGAAATTGTCGTCGTAAACATATCTTCTGTTTACATATGTTCCGGATAAGATTTCAGGGATGTAATCTTTGTCAGCCTCTCTCATTTTATCATAAGGGATTTTATCAGCATCCTGCCAAAATACTTCGACTTCATCTTCTTTGTTTTTTAATTCGCCGGTAAATTCGGTGGATTTGAAAATGGATACGTAATAATCCGTAGCAGGAAATTCCACATAACCTACCTGTTTAGGATTAAGGATTGTAAGGCCGGTTTCCTCAAAAGTTTCACGGCGGACGCAATCTTCCATAGATTCGCCTTCTTCTTTTTTACCGCCGGAAAAATTAACATAGCCTTTGTTTATTCCGCGTAAATGTTTTATCATTAAAAATTTGTGATTTTTTACATCTTCAATAATTGATAGGGAAGCTTCTTTTTTCATAATACTCCTTATATTTTTCGTGGCGGAGGGTACAGGGAGTCGCTAGTTGGCTAAACACGAGCCTGGGGCGAAGTTTTAGCCTTACGGGACGAACGAGCGATTTATCGCGAGGACACTCGAACCATAATTAAGTTAATGTATAATTATCAATCTGTAAAGGGAATTTTTTGTGGCGGAGGGTACAGGACTCGAACCTGTGGACCATAATAATACGGTCACGGATTAGCAATCCGCTGCATTACCGCTCTGCCAACCCTCCAAAAGGATAGATTATTTATACAATAGTCTGAATTTTATTGCAAGAAAATTTTAATATTTATTTTTGCGGGTCCTGTGGAATGTTTAATAAATTCAGCAAATTTAATATAGGGACGTAGAGCATTTTCGGACGGTAAGAAATTTCGTAATCTATTTCATATAAATTTCGTCTTAGGATTTCAAGGTTTAACCACTGTTTATCTATGTTTTGATTTTTTAAAAAGTCGTCGGTCATTTTTTCAATTACCGGGTGGATTATGTTATATGCCGATAGCAGTTTATTTTTGTTTATTTTGCCATTTTTATCGGTTGCATATTTTGAAATTACGGAGGATTTCAAGTATCCGTTTATTGAGCGATACATTCCCGCAACATCATACATAAACGGGTGTTTTTCACGGCGTTTTTCGAATGAAAGGTTTGGTTCGCCCGCAAAGTCAATGAATTTCAATTCTCCCTTGTCCGAAAGTATGACTTGCCCAAGATGAAAGTCACCGTGTATGCGCATAAGTTTGCCTTTTTTCTTTCGTTTGGAGATATTTGAAAAATTTGATTTCGTGAAGGCGTTCAAGTAATAATCCCAGTTTGAAAGCAAAATGTCTAATCTTTGTTTTATCGCATCAGGGATGTTTTCAATATTTTTTGCAATGGTTATTTTTGAAGTTGCGATTTGTTGTTTTAATTTTTCACTGTATTCCTTTATATATTTTGTTGTGATAGGTATAGGTTTCAAATCTCCCTTGAATGAGGCAAGGCAGTTTGCCATTTCGTTTGTTTTTAAGCCTAAGTTTTTCATTATTGTGCGAAGGGGGCGTAAATCCTTTGCCTCTATTTTTGATTTTTTATTTTGTATGGCGGATTTTAAAAGCTCGCTTAATTTCTTTGTGCAAATTTTCCAAAGGTCGCCTTTGTTCGGAATAAATTCTTGGATAATGCCGACAAATGCGCTTTCCCCCTTTGATGATAATAAAAACAAATGTCCGTAGGTTTTCGGGACAACAGAGCATTTTGTTTTCATCAGATTATAGTTCATTTCAATTTCGGGATTTTGAATTTTTGAAAACTCTATTAACCGTTGTTGTTTGAATGCGATTGTGTTATTTCCCACAACAAGAGTAGTATTACTTTGTTCCGCATTTAACGGTTTGGAATTGTCGTTTATGTGGTTTGTTATGAAATCCAAATTGAACCATGATTGGTAGATAAGGCTGTAATTGTTATCTATACTTAAAGATGTATTTAAAAAAGTTTCTTTCATCAAAGAAGACCAGTAGTTGTTATCCTTTGTCGCATCATAAACATTATGTTTTTTGTATTTTAATTGTTGGGTTGTGTCAAGCTCGCCCTTTGATAACGGCATTATGAAAAAACGAGGTTCTTTGTTTTTTATTTCGGTGAGACCTATTATAAAAAGTTTTTTATTGTTATCAAACGGGGTTTCCTTTAATGTAATTTTTTTTACGTTACCGTTTGTAATATCTTCTTTGAAATTACACCAACGTTGATTATAAATATAATTTAAAAGTTCGGTTTGTTTTTTCATATTTGTATTTATTTTATTGTTAACTTGTTGTATAATGATAACACACTTTTAGGGATAAGTAAAATCAAAAGAGGGGAAGTTTATATGAATGGTATCAAAGATATGACGGAATTTTTCGGTCTTACATCTTCGTATGTTGATAAGATGGGTATCAGTCATAAAACAAATGATAATGTAAGAGAGGCTTTTTTACAATCTTTGAATTATACGAATGATAAAATTTTGCTTTTTAAAGATTTTTTGTGGCGAAGGGGAATTTTGCCTACTATATCATTTTTTGAAAGTGATGAGAAATTTGTTGATGTTTATATTCCCGATATGAAAAATTATAATTTTGAGTATAGGCTTTTTGACCTTGAAAAATGTGTGCTAAAGGGGAAAGTAAAAAAATATAAGGTTATTGAAAAGAAAATAATTGATAAAGTAAATTATGTCCGTGTCAGGTTGAAAATTGATTTACCCGGTGATTTCGGATATTATGATATGGAAATAAATGTCGGGGATAGGGTTCTTTTGTCCCATATTATAAAGGCTCCTGATTATTGTTATTTTCCAAAAAGTATAGAGAAAAGTAAAAAGAAACTGTTTGGGTTAGGTGTGCAACTTTACTCCCTTCGTTCAAAATCAGATATGGGAGCAGGTGATTTCGGTGCCCTTAAAAAACTGATAATGCAAGTATCGAAAGCGGGATGTGATTTTGTGGGGCTTAATCCCTTGGGTGTGATGTATAAGGACAGTGTATTCGATGTTTCACCGTATAGGGTTTTAAGCAGGGAGTATATAAACTATCTTTATATTGATTTGGCGGGGACTGTTGAATTTAAAAAATCTGAGGCGGTGCAAAAATATATTTCCACAACTAAAATAAAAAATGAAATAAAAATATTAAGGGATTCTGATATAGTTGATTATAAAAGGACTTTGAACCTTAAACTTTCAATACTTAAAAAAATGTATAAATATTTTTGTGAAAATGATGTAGTGAAAAATAATGCGAGGGCGAAGAGGTTTTTGAAATTTAAAACGGATGAAAAACTTATTAACCTTTGTTTGTTTGAAACTTTGTTAGAGGGTAATGATGCATTCTGGCAAAATTGGGATCTCTCCCTTAAAAATATCACACCAGCTATTAGGGAAAAACTGATTTTAAAACATAAGCGTAGGATTGATTTTTACAGCTATTGCCATTTTGTGGCGGAAGAGCAACTTTCATCTGTTGTCAACCTTTGTAAAAAATGTAAAATGAAAATAGGGTTGTATCTTGATATGCCGGTGGGGGCCGCATCAAATGGTGTGGAGGTATGGCAAAATCAAGATGCCTTTGCAATAAATATGGATATAGGAACTCCACCTGATACCATAAGGCCGAAGGGGCAAACGTGGGGGCTTTGTCCGTTAAAACCGTTTGATTTGAAAAATGATTATGGTGTGTTTATAAATCTTATCCGTAAAACTATGCAATATGCAGGTGCAATTCGTATCGACCATGCCCTTGGCTTAATGCGACTTTTTTGGGTAAACAGTAATGGCAAGGGTGCGTATGTAAATTATGATTTGAAGGATATGATTGCGATAATTTGTATTGAGAGTAACAAGTATAAGTGTGTGGTTGTCGGTGAAGATTTGGGAAATGTTCCCGACGGTTTCAGAGAGTATATAGGAGGGCATAAATTACTTTTAAATAAAATTTTATTCAGGCAGAAAGATAAAGACGGAGAGTTTTTATCCACCAAAAAATATCCTTACTTTTCTCTTTCTCAAGTATCGACCCATGACCAGGCGACAAGTTGTGGTTTTTGGGTCGCAAGTGATATAGAAGCAAACGAAACTTGCAACCTTTATCCGAAAAAATCACAGTATGAAGACAGTTTATTCCAACGGCAAAGGGAGAGGGAGGCTTTTGTCCGTGCCCTTAAAAGACAAAATTGTTTTTATGAAAATGAAGCAGAGTTTAAAAAATATGTTAACGGGGAGTCTGTGCCGGTGAATTTGGAATATTCGTTTAATATGTATGGGGCGAAAACGTCAAGTTGTTTTTATATGATAAGGTTGGAGGATGTTTTTCGGCAGGTGGCTATGCAAAATGTGCCAAGCACGGTTGATGAATATCCGAATTGGCGAATTAAAATGCCTGTGGCGGTGGAGGATTTGGAAAAATATTCCGGTATTAAAAAATTCTTTCGTAAGGTAAGAGATTGCAGATTATAAAAAAATATGTTATTATGAAATAAAAAAAAGGGGGAGAGAATGAAAAAATCATATACACTTTTACTTATGGTTTTGGTTACCGGTTGTGTATCAACTTCACCAAAGAGTCACTTACAAACGACGGAAACTTGTAAAAATGATATGCCAAGAAAAAGTATGGAAATTTTTGAAACTTCTGATGAAGGTCCATCAATAAAAGTTATAACTTACCGCACAGCAAAATGGGAAGGTGAACCAGAAGGAAACGGACATTATTTAAGGGGTATTTCCTCCAACTATACAAAATCTCCGATATTTTATAATTCAATGGGCGAAAAAGTAAGTGGAAATATACAAATTTATAATTGTGATTTTTCTCAAATCTTAGAAGAATTTACACTTAAAAATGGAGAAATAGATGGTGTGGTTTTTGATAACCCTTTAATAAAGGATAATAAGTTTAGTTTCTATGAAAATGGTAATTTGCTAGCACATGTTTTACAAGCAGGTAAAAAAGTTGTTGTTAATAATTATTACTATAACGGTGAAGCATCTTATGAAAAATATCGTTTAAATGATGACGAACAAAATATTAAAGATTTATTTTTTAATCCATTAGAAGATGGAGAAACTGCTACTCTTTCATGCAGTTATTATTTCAGACCAGAATTAAATCAAGATACAACAAAAGATCTTGTTATTACATCTGAAAAACAAAGTAATTTAACACCACTTAGTTGTCCTAATATGATAACGTTTAAGGATTATAATAAAATGGTTAATTCATCAACTAATAAAAAAGAGGAGTAATAAGCTCCTCTTCTTTTTTACATTATTTTTAATTCTTTCATCAAACTTTCCGCCTCGTCCAACCATTTTTTGATACTGATATTTATACCGCGTTTCCAAAAGTCCGGCTTTGTAGGGTCAAGTCCGAAAGGTTTCATTAACTCTACTGCATTTTTTGTGGAACCGGATTTTAGCATTTCTATGTATAGGTTTTCAAATTTTTCCTTTTTTTCATTTTTGATTGCGAAAAGGCTTTGTGTGAAAAGTTCGCCGAATGAGTAAGCGTAGACATAGAACGGACGCATAAAGTGTCCGACATAACACCAAAGATTTTCCATATTTTTATAGGTAAATATTTCCCCATCTTTACCATACATTTGATGTGTCACATCAAGCCAAATGTTGTTGAAATCTTCGGTTGAAAGTTTGCCTTGCTTTCTTTTGGTATGGGCGGTTTGTTCGAACATAGAAAAACTTATCTGCCTATTTACCGAATTTATCCAATCGTTTGCCTTTGATAAAAGGAGTGCGAGTTTCTCCTTTTTATTTTTTATTGTTGAAAGCAGATATTCAAAGGTTAACATTTCACCGAAAATACTTGCGGTTTCCGCATAAGCCATAGGAGCCTGTGCCTGCAAAACACCTTGTGCCTCACCTGCAAGTTGACCGTGAACCGAATGTCCCAATTCGTGAGCAAGGGTCATCACATCGCGGACTGTCCCAAGATAATTCAGAAAAGTATAGGTATAAACTTTGCCACCGTTTGTGACTATGGTATAATTATATGCACCGCTGGTTTTACCTTTGTAAACAGGGGCATCGATACGATTATTTTTAAACGAATCCTTTATCAGATTTGCAAGTGTAGGACTGAAATTATTATATGCGTTTATCACTATATCAACGCATTTATCCCAGTCGATATAGCTTTTGCTTTCAAATGGGATAGGCGCATTTCTGTCCGACCATAAAAGAGTTTTCTTTTTTAATAATTTTTTTAAGATGTTGTAATATCTTTTACCTTGGACAGAGCCGTATTTTATAACTGCTTCGTGTAAGGCATTTACAGTTTTATCATCCAGATTGTTATCAATATTTCGTTGTGAAAGTATGTGTTTGAAACTACGCTCCTCATCCATTAAATTTTTTTCACCCATAACGATATTTAATGCACGGGTGCGAAGATTTTCATATCCGGAAGTTTTAAGGGTGTCATTTAATACGGTTAAAGCTTTCTGTCTTAACTTTGCCTTATGTGAGGAATTTGATATATGTAAAATTTCGGAAATGTTATAATTCTTTCTTCCTAATTTAAATTGGATTTTTGTTTCTTCCTCGTCCATCATATCATCCCATTCGCTTGCACCGAAAGGCGACATTTTGGAAAGCATAGTTTCCACCTTTTCATCAAGAAGGTATTTTGCATTTTGCCTTATTTTATCCATAAAAGGTTTATGTTTTTTAAGAAGTTCGGATTTTGCAAGTTGGGATTTGTATTTTTCATCACTTAATTTTGCAAGCTCTATATCAAAAAATGATAAATCAGCCGTGTATTTCGAAAGGAGTTCTGTTGCCTTTGATGTTTGTTTTTTAATTTCCTGATTATCCGCATCACGGCTTGACATTAAATAGAAGTAAGCATATATCTTTGATATAATTTCTTCTATTTCAATGAAGGTTTCAAGGATTTTTTCCAACTGGCTGTCAAATTTATTTCTGTATTCTTTGGTTAAGGTATTGCAAAGTTTTTTTACATGTTCGACATCAGTTGTTATTTTTTTATCGTGAACAGATGTATAGAATGGTTTTAAATCCCAGCGAACGTTTTCAAGTTTATTATTTTTCATTTTGTCTCCTTATTTTTTTTCTTTCATTATATTATATAAAAGGGGAAAAAGCAAAAAAAACCGTTAAAAAATATTTCTTTACTTATATTATTTATTATGTAAAATATTTATCTTAAAGGAATAAAAACATTTAGGGTTATTATGGAAAAATATTTAGACAGAGTAAAAAACGATAAAATTGAAATTCGTCTTATTAAAAATAAGGAGGAATTGTGTGCTGCACAAAAACTTCGTTATAAAGTGTTTTTTGAAGAATGCGGGGCGAAGGCTTCCCCTCAGGTAGAGGCGGAAAAACGTGACTTTGATGAATTTGATGATTATTGCGATCATTTGATTGCGATTGATAAAAATGCCGGTGATAATCCGGAAGATTATATTATAGGGACGTATCGTTTGATGCGTAAAGAAGGTGCAAAACGATGCGGTAAGTGGTATTCGCAGACGGAGTTTGATGTCGAAAAGTTTTCCGATTATGACGGTGAAGTTTTGGAGCTTGGTCGTTCGTGCGTATCTCCAAATCATAGAACAAAACTTGTTATGCAAATGTTGTGGAACGGTTTGGCCGCATATATGTTTGATTATGATATAAAGTTGATGTTCGGTTGCGGAAGTTTCCATGGGACCGATTTAAATGAATACAAGCAAGCGTTGTCATATCTTTATTATAACTGTATTGCGACCGGTGATTTGGATATTACCGCAAAGGGTGATAATAAACGTGATATGAAATTATTGAAGCAGGAAGAAGTTGATAGTAAAGAAGCTATTCGTGAAATTCCGACTATGATAAGGGGATATCTTCGTGCCGGTGCAAAGGTCGGAAATTCCGTTTGGATTGATTGGGATTTTAATTGCTTTGATGTTTGTATTATTTTTGAGATGAAAAATCTAAGGGAAAATTATCTTAAACATTATGAAAATGAAATAAAAAGATAGTTGATATTTTTACTCTTTTATTCCTATTGATTTTATTGCGGTTAAATTTTAATATCTTACTTGTAAAATAACACAAGGAGAACCTAAATGCCACACAGAAAAAGAATGTCTCTTGTTGATGATTTGGAATTGCAACAATGCACGTCAAACAAAGTCCTTACCAATTTTTTATTGATACTTTGTATCGGATTAATACTTTATATAACATTTAATATTATAGGAAGAGCAAAGGAACGGCGTCAGGTTAATGAGCTTGTATCTTCTATACAGGCGGAAATTTTTATAAAGCAATGTAATCTTAACAAAATGTATTGTTGTAATTACAGGGATAAAGGGGCTTGTGATAAATGGGCTGAAAATAATTGCGTCGAAAAAGACGGTAGTATGGAAATTGATTGTTCTTCAAAGGTAAAATAGCTTTTGACAAAACTATTGACAAAAGACTTTTTCTGATTTATAATTCTTTACAGTTATTTAGTTGAAAGGAATTTATAAATGAAGAAATTAAATAATGACGGTATGGATATTCAAAAAGAATCATTTCCTTTGACAGAAGAGCAAAAGGCGTTGCAAAGTATTTATGAGGATTTGAGGGAAATGGAAATACAAAAACCTATTGTAAGGTTTTTTGATAAAGTAACAAGTATGTTTATTAAAGATTCTGTCGGTAGATAAATTTTATTGCATTTATGTTTTTTATGTAGTATAATTAATTTTCTCTTATGGGGGTGTACTGGTTTCGACGGGGATTTTGAAGACAGAGACAGCCATTCGCAGACGGCAACTGCGTTGTTAAGCCGAACTTTTAAAAAATAAACGATAATACTAATTTATCATACGCAGCCTAATTTAAGGCTGTCGTCGGCTTTTGGCAACTCGCGGTCAGAAGATCCGGCGTCGACTTTGCG
>CAZHAL010000019.1:0-12333 GCA_964530355.1 uncultured Bacteroidales bacterium
GTCGCCCCAGCGGATTTTGAGTCCGCCGCGTCTACCAATTCCGCCACATTCCCAACGAAAGAATTTATACCACATGAAAAATAAAAATCAAGAATTTTTATAATCCCCATGCATTTTCAATATACTCACAATTAAATTCATCATCAAAAAGCACCGCATCAAAACGGAAATCAAAATCAGAAAATTCCGGATATTTTGAAATAAATACCTCCGCCGATGAATAGATTCGCCCCATCTGAGTATCGCTTATCGATTCCGCAGCAAGGGAAATAGTCTTCCTTTTTTTTACCTCAATAAACGCCAAAATTTTCTTTGTTTCATTCTTTGCGATTATATCAACTTCACCGGCTTCCACACCATAGCCCACCTGAAACCGAGACGCCACAACAGAAAACCCCCTCTCCGCCAAAACGGATTTGGCACGTTCTTCCGCCTCAACCCCTATTGCATAGTTAGTTCTTTTTTGAATTGGATGTTGCAACCATAGCCTCACGTATCACTTTATCACCAAGTTTGTATCCTGCCTGTAATTCTTTGGCAATGGAGCCCTCCGGCACATTCGGATCATCAACTTGCATCACAACACAATGTTCCGCAGGATTAAGCTTTTCACCAACCGTCGGAATTTTGCATATACCGTTTTTAAGAAGGGCTGAAGTAAAATTCTCCTGTATGGATTTTAACCCGCTAAGTATATTTTCATCTACTTTACCTTCCATAGATGCAAGGGCAAGCGAAAGATTATCGGCAAGAGGGATCATATCCTTTGCAAACTGAGAAATTTTATAATCAACCATATTTTTCGCATCAATTTCAGACCTGCGTTTTGCATTTTCGCAATCCGCCATTGTGCGCAAATACCTTTCTTGCCAAGAGGTAATCTCCGCCTTCAAATTTGCAATTTGATCATTTTCCGCCTCACAACCTTCCGGCGGACATTCAATATTTTCACCGCAATCGGCCTCCACCTTATGATGCTTACAATCACAATCTGAACAATGACATTCTTTACCGTCACCACAACCGCAATGTTTTACTTCCTCATTAACTTTTTCTTCTTTATTAACATTTTCATTATGTTTATTTTTAAATTTCTTGCTCATTTTAAATCCTTTATTTTTTATTATCCTTATATAATTATAGATAATAACATTATTTTACTTTTTCAAGTATAAAAAACTTTTAAAACCCTTAATTTTTTGATATAATACGTTTAATAATATATTTAGAGGAAAAAAAATGAGTGCAAAATTACTTGATGGGAAAAAAACATCTGCAAAACATATGGAATCTTTCAAATCTTTGGTTGAAAATGTAAATAAGAAGTATAAGAAAGTTCCGTCACTTACCGTTATTTTGGTAGGCGATAATCCCGCATCTCTCATCTATGTAAAAAATAAGCAAAAACGATGTGAAGAAATTGGCATCACCTCCAACGTCATACATTTAAAAAAGGACATCAGCCAAAAGGAGCTTTTAAACATCATTTCTAAATTAAACAAGGATAAAAAGGTAAACGGCATTTTGGTACAACTCCCTCTTCCTTCACATATTGATGAGGATTCTGTAATAAATGCAATAAGCCCTGAAAAGGATGTCGACGGCTTTAATGTTATAAACAAGGGGAAATTGGCAATCGGCGATTTATCAGGACTGCTTCCCTGCACACCGTTCGGAATTTTAAAACTGCTTCAAAATTACAAAATCAAAATAGCCGGGAAAAGGGTTGTAATTTTGGGTCGCTCCCTTATTGTCGGAAAACCTATGGCCGAACTTATGCTTCAAAATAATGCAACCGTCACCATTTGCCACAGTCATACCAAAAACTTAAAGGAAATTACGAAAACCGCGGACATACTTATATCCGCAATGGGAACAAAGGCAGGTATGATTACGGCAAGTTACGTAAAACCTAAATGCACGGTTGTCGACGTCGCAATGATTCGGAATAAGGAAACAAAAAAATTAACTGGCGATGTGGATTTTAAATCCGTATCAAAGGTTGCCTCCTACATAACACCTATCCCGGGCGGTGTAGGACCTATGACCATCGCAATGTTAATAAACAACACAATAAAGGCATTTTTAACACAAAACAATATAAAAAATGAGGATACACAAATTCAAATATAAACTTTCAAGTGGAGCAAGGGCTTTCCACTGCGGACCCGCTTATCATAAAAAGATAAGGGGGTTTAAGTATACAAAGGGAATTTGGGGTAAGGTTTTTTATTATTTTATTTATTGCGGAATCTGGTCGGGAATACTTCTATCTATCGTGCTTCTTTATTTGGCATTAACTCTTCCGAACATTGAACACGTTACCAATCAAACAAGGAAACCAAGTATTACCATAGTCGACCGAAACAACCAAAAAATCACATCTGTGAATGATATTTACGGCGTAACCGTTGATGTTGCTTCTGTTCCCCCTTATGTATGGCAAGCAATTATTGCAGTGGAGGACAAAAGGTTTTATTCTCACTTTGGCGTGGATATAAAGGGACTTTTCCGTGCCCTGGCAAACAATGTATTAAAACGTAAATCTGCACAGGGCGGAAGCACTATTACGCAACAAGTAGCAAAAAACGTCTTCCTTTCAAACAAACGAACAATAAGCCGTAAAATCCAAGAGGTTATGATAACCCTATGGCTTGAACATAAATTCACAAAAAATCAAATACTCTCTTTGTATTTAAACAGAGTTTCGCTTGTCGGCGGTAAATACGGTATCGCAAATGCCGCAGAAAGCCTTTTCAATAAATCAATTTACGATATAAATATTGCCGAAGCTGCTATCCTTGCCGGTATGTTAAAGGCTCCGACCCGCCTTAACCCTATAAATAATCCGGAGGCTTCTTTGTCCCGTGCAAAGGTGGTCCTTTCCCTTATGCACGAACAAAAATACATAACCGATTCGCAATATGCCGAAGCTTTAAAATACAAATACACAAATCCGAAAAATAAACATAATCAGATTCGTTACTTCATCGACTATCTTTTAAACGAAATGAACTCTCTTATAAGTGATGTATCAAAGGACATAATAATTTATTCGACTTTGGATAATAACATTCAAAAATCAACCGAAAACATCACCCAAAGCTATATTGAAAAAAATGGCGGTAAATATAATTTTTCCCAAATCGCAACTATCGTTATTGATAAGGAAGGACATATCCTTTCTATGATAGGCGGTAAAAATTATACCGAAAGCCAATTCAACCGCACCAACCAAATGAAACGTCAACCCGGTTCCGTTTTCAAACCATTCGTTTATTTAACCGCTCTTGAAAAGGGTTTCAAACCAAATGATATGTTCGAAGACAAACTGACAACCGTTGAAAATTGGACCCCAAAAAATCATGATGAAAAATACTCTGGCCCCATTTCTATGGAGGACG
The DNA here is from genome assembly GCA_964530355.1 of uncultured Bacteroidales bacterium. Lineage (GTDB taxonomy): Bacteria > Pseudomonadota > Alphaproteobacteria > Rs-D84 > CACZYB01 > CACZYB01. The sequence continues at coordinate 3,405 of CAZHAL010000019.1, forward strand.
CCCTTGAAAAATCGGTTAACACCGTCCCTGTGCAAATTGCAAAACAAATTGGACTTAAAAGCATAATTTCCACCGCAAGAAAGCTCGGCCTTATTGATAAAATCAGCAACGACTATACAATAATCCTCGGCACATCGGAAACAACCCTTCTTGATTTAACTTCGGCGTATGCAACTTTCGCAAACAACGGTTACGGTGTAATCCCTCACGCAATAACAAAAATAACCGATACAAACGACAATATAATTTATGAACGAAGCGGAAGCGGTGTCGGAAAACTTATCGCAAACGACCAAGTCGAAAATATGAATCAAATGTTACGAAAGGTTATCCGAGGCGGCACCGGCGCCAACGCAAACATCCCCGGAACTTACATCTGCGGTAAAACCGGAACAAGCCAAAACAATCGCGATGCATGGTTTATCGGATATTCTCCTAACTACATAACCGGAATATGGATAGGAAACGATAATAATGAGGCCATGAGTAATTCCAGCTATGGCGGAACAATACCTGCAAAAATATTTAAGGCTGTTATGAGCTATATTATCACAACCGCAAAATAATTTTACTTTTTTACATATTTTAAAAGGACTGTTAAGCCGGCCGGCGTCATTCCCTGTATGCGAGCGGCAGAGGCAAGACTATCCGGACGTGATGCTTTAAGTTTTGCTTTCAGCTCAAGTGTCAACCCGCCAACCTTATCATAATCAATATTGCTTGGGATTTTCAAACTCTGATCCTTTTTATACGCCTCAATATCCTTTTCCTGACGTTTTAAATAGCCCTGATATTTTCCCTCTATCTCAATTTGCTTTACAAGTTTATAATCAAATTCATTGATTTTAGGGAACAACTTTTTCAACACTACCATATCAATTTCGGCATATCTAAGGGCATCATATAAATTCTTTCCTGCAATACCGGCAACATCAATCCCCACGCTTTTAAGCATTTTAAGATTGAGTTTTTTACCCCTTAAAAATTGTTTGATTTCATCCATCTTTTTCATTTTTTCATCAAAAAAGCCGGCTCTTTTGTTACCAACCACCCCAATTTTAATCCCCAGCGGAGTAAGTCGTTGGTCGGCATTATCCGCCCTTATCGATAGGCGATATTCAGAGCGGGAAGTAAACATTCTATACGGCTCATCCACACCAAGGGTCGTGATATCATCAACCAACACACCAATGTATGCTTGCGAACGGTCAAGGATAATTTCATCTTCACCCTTGGCAAAAAGCCCGGCATTTATTCCGGCAAGTATTCCTTGTGAAGCAGCCTCTTCATAACCACTCGTGCCATTTATCTGTCCGGCAAAATAAAGTCCCTTTATTCGCTTTGACCCAAGGGTCGATTTAAGCTCCCTTGCATCAATCGCATCATACTCAATCGCATATCCGTAGCGAAGGATTTTTACATTTTCCAACCCTTTTATGGAATGGATAAAATCTTCCTGCACATCCTTTGGAAGAGAGGTAGAAATCCCATTCGGATAAATCACATCGGAACCATAACCCTCCTGCTCCAAAAATATATGATGAGATTCGTGATGCGCAAAACGAACAACTTTATCCTCAATACTTGGACAATAACGTGGTCCGATAGATTGTATCTGCCCGTTATAAAGCGGAGTCCTATCCTTATTATCCGTAATGATTTTATGGGTTGTAAGATTTGTGTAAGTAATATAGCAAGGTATCATTTCCTGCTCTATCTTATCGGTCATATAGGAAAAAGGTTCCGGTATTTCATCGCTTTCCTGACATTCAAGTTCGCTGTAATTTATTGTTTTCATAGAAAGCCTTGCCGGCGTTCCGGTTTTAAGTCGTAAAATGGAAAACCCGGCTTTTTTAAGCGATTCTGTTATCCCGTAGGAAGCTTGCTCCCCAATTCTTCCACCCTTAGTTTGCTCCTCTCCGGTATGCATAACACCGTTTAAAAAAGTTCCGGTTGTAAGCACAACCGACTTACATTCAATCGTTCCCTTGGATTTTAAAACAACACCGCTTACGGATGAAAAATCGCTACTAAAAAGTATCTCAATAACTTCATCTTCTATTATATCAAGAGTTTTATATTCGGAAAGTATTTCATTTACCGCTTTTTTATAAAGGGTTCTGTCCGCCTGAGCACGAGGACCTTGCACCGCGGCCCCCTTTGATGCATTAAGGACACGGAACTGAGTCCCGGCTTTATCAATCGCCCTTGCCATAACTCCGTCCAAAGCATCAATCTCACGAACAAGATGACCTTTACCAAGTCCGCCAATGGACGGATTACAGCTCATTTCACCAAGGTTATTTTTTGAAAAAGTAATAAGGGCAGTTTTCAAACCCAATCTTGCAGAGGCACTTGCCGCTTCTATACCCGCATGACCACCACCTGCAACAACAACATCGTATTTCATTTTTGACCTTTTAAAAATTATTTAGTATTGGATACTATTATATCCCTAATTTTTAAAATATCATCAAATTTATCAATAACGGCAACAGGATTTTCTTTTATCAGTTTATTTTTATTTTCCGGTATTTCATAGCTTACCCCAATACCTATACCGTTAAGGTTTTTTGCAAGCTGTATATCCTTTGCCCCATCACCAACGGTAAAGATTTGTTCCGCCTTATCAACACCCGATTCCTTCATCATATAATGAACCGGAGCAGGTGAAGGTTTATCATCAATGAAGTTACCTACCTGTGTTCCAATAACATTTATAAAATATTTTCTGATTTTTAAATATTCCATAAGGGCAGATGTGGATTCCGTATCCCTGCTTGTGCAAACCATAAGTTTATAATCAAGTTTAAATAATTCCTGTATCAATTTATCTATATTAGGGAAAAGATTCATTTGTCTGTAAAACTCATCGGTCATTTCAATTTCAATCAACAAAGGAATCAATTTATTTGTATAAATATCCTTTTGTGTTTTCAAATCAATTCCGTTAAAAAGTTCCTCAAACTTCCAAACGGCATGAATTTTTTGTATTCCGGAATCATCCTTAAAGGAAAGACCCAACTTTTTCATTGCACATTCGGTCGCCCAGGCAAGAGGACCTTCTCTTTCAACCAAAGTTCCATCCATATCAAAAACAACAACAGCCATTTACTATCTTCCCCTGATTAAACTTTTTACCATTCCCGGAATTTCTTTAATATCATAAGCAGATTGTATTATCCCGTCCGGCCTATATTCTTTCATTCTTTTTGCCGAAGTATATCTGCCGTATCCTATACCTATAGTTTTCATACCGGCACTTTTACCCATTTTAACATCGCCGGAGGTATCCCCTATCATAACAGAATTTTCAAGCGACGCACCGACATTTTCCGCAATATATTTTACTATTTCAGGATCCGGTTTATCCTTAAAAATCTTACCGCCTTCGGTTGCCTCAACAATATCAAAATATGAAAGCATTTCTTCACGTTTTAAAATCGACATTATGGAATACACATCTCTGGAAGAAGCCACCGCCAATTTTATATTTGTTTTTGCAAGCTCTCTTATAACTCGACGCATACCGTCATAAAAACGCACTTGTTTCAAAAATTCTTCCTGATTGCAAAGATCTACAATCAAATCATTAAATTCGTTTTCAAAAAATCTTTTTTGTTCTTCTAAACTTTTACCCCAACCAAGATCTTTTTCTTTTACCTGCACATAAAGATTTTTCACAACATCTTCTGTATATGGAAGCCCTAATATATCCAAAGCCCTTCTGTTCACATTATCAAACATACCCTTACTGTGGACAAGGGTTTCATCAAAATCGAAAATTACTATTTTAGATACTTTTTCTGTTGAATTCATTTTCAAATCCTATTATTCTATTTATATTACGGAAAAACAATGTTAAACGAACAAAAAAAAATGTCAAGTAAAAAGGAATAAATATGGCGACCAATAAATCTTATCCTCAAACAACTGCAAAACCTGATTTCCCAAAGATAGAAGAAGGTATCTTATCTTTTTGGAATAAGGAAAATATATTCAAACGCTCTGTTGATGAACGTGATGAGAAAAACGAATTCGTTTTTTACGACGGACCTCCGTTTGCAAACGGCCTTCCTCATTACGGACACGTTTTGCAAAGTTATACAAAGGATACCGTTGCCCGCTATCAAACTATGAAGGGGAAAAAGGTCAACCGCCGTTGGGGTTGGGATTGCCACGGTCTTCCGCCTGAACTTAAAACCGAAAAGGATTTGGGTATAAGCGGGAAAAAGGCTATTGAAGAATACGGTGTTGATAAGTTTACCGATAAATGCGCATTTGACGTTTTAACTTATGTTAATAACTGGAAGGGTATTATCAACCGCCTTGGTCGTTGGGTCGATATGGAAAACGCCTATAAAACTATGGATAAAGAATATTCGGAAAGTATTATGTGGGCATTCAAATCCCTTTATGAAAAGGGTCTTCTTTACGAAGATTTCCGCATACTTCCATATTCTTGGGCTGCGGAAACACCTCTTTCCAATTTCGAAGTCAACCAAGGATACAAGGATAAAACCGATACTACCGCAACAGTAAAGTTCAAACTTGAAAACGGCCTTACACTTCTTGTATGGACAACAACTCCTTGGACTTTGCCATCAAACTTGATGCTTGCTGCCGGAAGTGATATTGAATACACAATTTTCGAAAAGGAGGACGAAAAGCTGGTCCTTGCAACCGCTCGTATCCCTGCTTATAAAAAGGAATTAGAGGGTGCAGTTGAAACAGGAAAAATAAAGGGTTCCGAATTAAAGGGGCTTCACTACACACCGCTTTTCCCATACTTTGAAAAATACCGTGATGAGTATAATGCATTCCAGGTATTAAACGGTGATTTTGTTTCAACCGAAGACGGAACCGGTATAGTCCATATCGCACCTGGCTTTGGTGAAGACGACTTCAACCTTTGCAAAAATTTCAACTCTGATTTCCCGATACTTTGCCCTGTGGATTCAACCGGCTGTTTTAATACAGAGGTTTATGATTTCACCGGCAAACAAGTATTTGACACAAACGATGAAATACTTGCAAGATTAAAATCTGAAAACAAACTTTTCAAAAAGGATCAAATGGTCCACTCTTACCCATTTTGCTGGCGAACAGACAAGCCTCTTATTTACAAGGCTATGAGCTCCTGGTTCGTCCGCGTATCTGATATAAAGGATAAATTGATAGAGGCAAATCAGTCTATTACCTGGATTCCTGAACACATTAAAAACGGTCGTTTCGGTAAATGGTTGGAGGGTGCAAGAGATTGGTCCATTTCCCGCAATCGTTTTTGGGGTGCACCAATCCCCGTTTGGAAATCGGATAATCCCGAATATCCGAGAATCGACGTTTTCGGTTCAATCGCCGAACTTGAAAAGGCAAGCGGTATGAAGGTTGAAAACCTCCACCGTCCGCATATCGATAAAATTGTATATCCTAATCCTGATGACCCGACCGGAAAATCCATGATGCGAAGAGTTCCGGATGTTTTCGATTGCTGGTTCGAAAGTGGAAGTATGCCATTTGCATCTTGCCATTATCCGTTTGAAAACAAAGAATGGTTTGAAAGAAATTTCCCGGCAGATTTTATTACAGAGGCAACCGACCAAACCCGCGGTTGGTTCTATACCCTTGTTGTAATGGGCGTAGCTTTGTTTGGAAAAGCTCCGTTTAAAACTTGCATCTGCTCCGGCTTTGTTTTCGATGAAAAAGGACAAAAGTTATCAAAAAAGCTGGGTAATTACTCTGAACCAAGCGAGTTTTTTAATAAATACGGCTCTGACGCATTCCGTTGGTTGCTTCTTTCCTCTCCGCTTTTAAGGGGTGAAATTGCACGTATTTCAAAAGAGGGCACCGAGGTAGCAACTACCGCAAGGAAATCTCAAATCCCGCTTTATAATGCATATCATTTCTTTACCCTTTATGCAAATGCGGATGAAATAAATGCTGTTTATGACTTATCATCCGACAACATAATGGATAAATACATTATTGCGAAACTTGATGAATTAAAGGAAAACGCAAACACATATATGGATAAATACGACATTGCGACTTTCTGCTCTCGTGTGGAAAAGTTCCTTGATATACTTAATAACTGGTATATCCGACAAAGCCGTGAACGTTTTTGGGGGACAAGTGTTGATAGGTCCACTCAACAAAAGGCTTTCAATACCCTTTATTCCGTCCTTGTCGACTTATGTAAAATAATGGCACCGCTTATGCCGTTTACAACAGAATATATATATAAGAATTTGACCGGCAACACATCCGTTCATTTGGAACTATACCCAACCTCCACCAATAACTTTGATAAGGATTTAATTGAGGCTATGGATATGGTGCAAGATGTCTGTTCTGCAGTTAAAAATATTCGTGAGGAAGTTGGCATCCGTAATCGCCAACCTTTATCCTCTATGACCATTGCATCACCAAAGGAAGCAATTTTGAAACCATATACCGATATCATAAAATCCGAATCCAATATAAAGGATATAATATTCACAAATGATATTGATAAGTATGCAAAAAAGCTCCTTTACATTTACACCCCTATTGTCGGGAAAAGATTGGGTCGTGCATTGGCAGAAATTCAAAAATCAGCAAAGGCAAACGATTACAAAATCGAAAATGGCATTTGTAAAATCGCAGGCTATGAACTTCAACCGAACGAATTTGAAATCCGCGTTGAAATTTTGGGTGATATTAAGGGAAAGGCAACCTCTGACAATTCGGCGGTAGTAATACTTGATACAAACATCACACCGGAATTATCAACCGAAGGTATAATCCGCGATTTCATCCGTGCTATACAGGAAGAAAGAAAGTCCCGCGATTATAATGTTTCTGACAGGATTGAACTTTCATATTACACAGACGATAAATCAATTATCGATGGTATAAAAAAGTTTGAATCTGAAATATCATCCACTGTATTATCAACAAAGATTACTTTGGAAACTTCTCCTTTGACAGTCAAACTTGATAATACAGATTTAAGTTTTGATATAAAGAAAGCGTAAAAAATTTCCCCTCATCTGAGGGGATTTTTATTATCTGCTTTTACTTGAATTATATTGGCTAAGGTCATTTACTACTTTTTTATCTTGAATTTTTATACAATTTTCAAGGCTGGCCACAACATCTATTGACCCTCTGTCAGGATGAAGGGATAAAAATTCCGAACCTATATCAGTTACCAATGGAACATAACACATTTTCATATCCGTATTACGCCAAAGAACTTCGTCACCAATATCCTTTACATTCGGAGCATTAAGTACTTTCATATGAACATTATCACGGAAAGAATAATCCGATATTTTTGATACATTTGGAAGACTTGCATCTTCTAAATCCCTATCAAGACGAAGGAAATTTGCAGGTATTATTTTTGCTTTTCCGAAATTGATACGTTTCAATTTATTAAAGTTTGTTTCAACAATAGGTATTTCATTTGCCGCAATAATTTTTTTACCGCTTACACCAATTCCTAAATACGAAATAATACTTACTCTTTTATGCTTAATTTCATCATTAAATAGTTTTACAAAAGGATCTGCCTGTTCCGGATTTTTACGCTCCAACAATAACAAATCAGTCAAAGTCCTTGTTTCTAAATTAAATAAGAAATGGGAAAAAAGAACTTCATTTGATTCCAACTTATGTATTTTCATTACTCCATTACAACCGTCGCTGTATATAAATGTGTTTTCATTTGTATAAACAATAATATCCGACATAGGATAACAGAACATTCTGTCGGTCACAATAACATCATTATTAAAATGAAATTTTGTTGTTTTATTATCATCGTTTGTTTTTTCTGTAAAATCATTGAAATTTACTGTTTCCATTTTTAACCTCTTTTTTCGTTTTGTATAACGAATCTACCAAACTAACAACGAAAAGTAAAGAAAATTATATGCCGGAAATAGCCTCTTCAACTTCCTCAATTATATAATCCGGAGTCGAAAGTCCGGCAGCTATTCCGCAACGATTTTTACCGATAAACCAATCAGATTCCAGCTCACTTGCATTTTCCACTTGATACACGGATTTACAAAATTTTTCTGATGAATAAACCAAAGTTTTTGTATTCGAAGATTTCCGCCCGCCTATAACAATCATTATGTCCGCCCATTTTGAAAGCTCCGCCGTCGCATTTTGATTATTTTGCGTTGCGGGACAAATAGTGCAAACCGATTTAAAATTATCAACTTTTTCGGATAAGAATTTTTCCGCCTTTTGAAACTCGGCAATCGGTTTTGTAGTTTGCGAAATCAACGCCACACGCTTTGGCAGTTGCAAGTTTTCAAGCTCTGTAACAGTGGCAAACACAAAAACATTTTCCGCATGCCCTATAATTCCCAAAACCTCCGGATGAGTTTTATCACCAAACAAAAATACCCTATATCCCTTTGCCGAAAATTCATTCGCTAAGTTCTGAACATTTTGCACTTTTGGACAAGTCGCATCAACAATTTTAATCCCCCTGCCCTCCATCAATTTCTGATCCGCCTTGCTAATCCCATGTGCACGAATCACCGCCACCTTACCGGACGGAATTTTATCAACATCCGTTGCAACCACACTAAAGTCATGCTTCAACCGCTCTACTTCATTCGGATTGTGTATTATATCCCCACCGGCAATATAGGCACCGGCATTTTCCTCGGCAAGTTTAATTGCACGCCTGACACCTCCGCAAAATCCTATAACCTTTGTTTTTCTGATTTCCATTTTAAAGACTTTTTTAAAATAAAAAAAAGGTAGTATATTTCAACTACCTTTATATTTTTTTAAGCATCAGCTTCTTCTTTATGCTCAACGCCTTCACCAACGGCAAAGCGAACGAACTTCACAATCTTTGCATCATCGGATATTGATTTAACAACATCTTTGATTTTCTTTGATGGTTCCATAAAGAATGCTT
>CAZHAL010000020.1:0-404 GCA_964530355.1 uncultured Bacteroidales bacterium
GACGCAAATTTTGAAGACTTGGTATTAAAATCCGATAAAATCGCACTTGTCGATTTCTGGGCACAATGGTGCGGTCCATGCAGACAATTTTTACCGATAGTAGAAGAAGTTTCAAACGAAATGAGCGACAAAGTAAACTTTTTCAAGGCAAACGTTGACGAAGCACAAACACTTCCTGCAAAGTTCAACATCACGGGCGTTCCTACACTGATAATGTTCAAAAACGGCGAAATAATCGCAACACACAGCGGTTCTATGTCAAAAAAATCTTTGGTTGATTTTATAAACGAACACATATAAAATAGGAATATATAACAAAAACTATTAAACACACAAGGGGAACTGCTATGACAGAAGAAAAGAAAATCGGGGAATACCGTTGTAACATTACAAGAATCATATAT
>CAZHAL010000020.1:414-12169 GCA_964530355.1 uncultured Bacteroidales bacterium
TCCACCGGATTATAAACCTTCCGAAGACGAAGAATATATGAATCCTATGCAACTTGAATATTTCAAACGCAAACTTTTGAAATGGAAGGACGAGCTTTTACAGGGAAGTGAGGAAACTTTAAAAAACCTTACCGAAGAAACCGGTATTTCATACAGCTCCTCCGGCGACGAAGTTGACCGTGCAAACGACGAAGCATTAAAACAACTTGAACTCCGTGCAAGGGACAGGGAAAGAAAACTTATCGCAAAAATTGATGCCGCCCTTAAAAGAATAGAAGACGGCACCTTCGGATATTGCGAAATCACCGACGAACCTATCGGAATAAAACGATTGGAGGCTCGCCCTGTTGCAACTATGTCGGTCGAGGCACAGGAAGAACACGAAACAAAGGAAAAATTATATAACGCATAAAAAAAATTTAACCTTTAAAAAATCCCCTTGCTTTAAGGGGATTTATTTTAATCGGCAAAATGTTCACAACATATTTACATACACTGCTATTCAATAAATTCAATTTTTGTTGAATCTGTATAAGGTCTGATATTATTTATTCCTGTAGCATGAATGAAATTAGTTTTACATTTATCCTTTGCCCCCTTCAAAACCTTAACATATCCGGTACTGAATGCCTCCGATGACATCAAAGTCCCTTCCTTTGCCGAACCAATAGAATACCCATATTCGGTTTGACGATCTTCCAACGATCCTTCATAAGTTTTATTTGTATCATACACAGTCATACCACAGTTAGAAACAAAAATATCTAACAAAGTAAATGATCTGCCATACATATCTTCCGAACCATAAGCCGGAATATTCATAATATCCTTAAATTCATAAGTATTTCCCTCCTTCAACTGCAAAGTTGACGATTTGAAAAGCTTTCCGGTCCAAACCAATTTTGAATCGCTTCCGGTAGTATAAGGTATGTTATTAACCGCCTTAATATTGATTTTAACAAAATCCTCCACCCCGTTACCTGTAACAGCCTTAACAAAATTATAATTAGGACATTTAGCAGCAGACATAGGATAATATTCTATATAACCGGCAGGCTTTAACCAAGCAGGTTTACTTTTATAAAATTTACCCGAAATAGAAACAACGGGAAAATCATCTTGTCCATGTTGAGGAAGCGATACATAAGTATTATTCAAACTATACGAAGTATTCGGACTCCACTCATACCCCATAGAAAAGTTTGTATATTTACCGCCGCCGTTGCAACTGACTTGGTCGGAAGGAGAAAGATTGGTCCCGTCAAAACATTTCTCTGTCGGAATACTGAAATCTCCTCTAAACCCGCATCGCGAAAAATAAAACCTGACATCAGAATATTTTGATAAATTCTCTTCCTTAACTATATCAGCCAAATAATATCCCTGCCCTTCATTAAGATTTATCTCGGCACTTTTAAATATTTCCCCCGTATGTTCCGGCACTTCCACCGCAACATCAGTTGAAGAATTATTTACAGCAGAAACATTTCCGTTTATCGAATACATTAAATCAACCAAATGATCCTTACTGTTGGAAATAAGCATATTTAATCCGGTAAACTTCTCCTCATTTTTTTCATTTTGACTTTGCAATGCATCCTTTAAAGATTTTATTTCCGCCAAAATACTATTCAAAGTTTCCTCATCAACAACCGGACAAGAATTACTGGTTACAGAGTCAGCTATGTAATCAGAAGCGGCACTTACCGCATTTGTTTCAGAAGACGAAGCCGTTGTTACCGGAGTTTTAGTCACACCGCCGGCATTACGCCTTGACTTTGGCGATTTATTATTCGAAAGTCTTTTTGTGGAAGGCTCTGATTTCGAAGCCGAAGACGAATTTGAATTCGAAGCTGCCCGCTTAACGGATGCGGCCCTTTTAACATTGGATTTCCGCGGAGCAGAACTTACCGATTTAGCAAAAACAGAACATAACAAAGATATAAACAGAACCGGAATTAAAATAAACGCAAAATTAACATAACTATTTGATTTTACAGGTAATTTACCCCCCCCCTAGGCGGACTGTATTTGTCTTATTTCTCATTTTTTTCTTCTCCTATAATATTATTCAATATCCAAATAATAACATAATTAAAAGGAATATACAAGAAAATAATCCCCTCAACCGAGGGGATTTATTTTAATCAACAAACATTCGCATTTAATTCCAATAATTAAACAGATTCTTATTTGACCCCATATCTATTAACATATCTATATCATCAACATAAACAAGTCTATATTTTCCATCAACTTTGTCTTTAATGGCAGAAATAGCATTACTACCGCAACTATTTGTTATCTTACCATCATATTTTGAAAGATCATAATAAGATCCGATAACAGGTCTGTATCCGTTCCATGCTTCATATTCTTCCTCTGTCCAACCGTTTACTCCTGTATTATCTATATCGGCAGAAATCATCTTCTCCTTCAATACTCCAAGTTGTGAAGCAATACTATTAATAGAACCACTAGGACAAGGTTTAACACCAATGTTGGAACTTGAATATATATAGCTAAACCCATTCTGGTAGTATACATGACCATAGTCAAAATACATATATTTATCAAGCTTTATAGGACATCCTCTCTTATTCTTACCATAAGCATTTCTATCAACGACATTTTTAATCTTACCGTCCTTATCCATAATTTTCGCATTCCCCAACCTACCACTTTTGAATTGCCAATGATTAGTCCAACCGTCAATACAGGTATAATCATCCTCACTGCCCTCAACTTTTTTAATACGAAGTTTTGCAAGAGCAACGGAATCATCCACCACTGTATTTACCTGTGGTTCCACCACGGCAACAGCAACCGGCTCTTCCTCAACCACAGGTTCGACAACCGCTGACCCGTCTGAACAATCATTAACAGAAGAAGCCCCCTTTGCTGAAGAAGTCCCTGCCGGACACATCTCACATTTAACCTTAAGTGAAGTTTCCGAATCCGCCACAGGATAATAATTTGCCGGACATTCAAAAATATACGCATCATCATCCGCCACTGTGGATAAAAGATTCTCCTCACCCTTAACATTTCTAACCATCGCTTTATCCGGTGCCATACATTCCTCCTGTGAATAAGGACTTATGTAAACCTTACCGGATTTTTCAACAATCTCATTTATCGGACATATTTCTAACGCACTAACACAAGTCTTCACTTTATCCACGGTTCTTTCAACATAACCGGAAACACAGGTCAAAAATGACGCCTCCGATTCGGCTACCCACGAAGGTTTGACTTGCAAAGTTTTCGGATAGTTAGACTTGTTCGCCTTTTCCCAAACCATAACACTTACAACATCCCCCTCCGGCAAAGAACATTCGGTATTTTTTGCGGAATAGTAGGTATAATCTCCGGTTTCATTATCAAGTTTTCTTTTTAAAATTGTTCCGACCGGACATACATCAGATGCAGATGTTGTAGTAGCAGCAACCACAGGAGTCGAAGCCGCCGCCTTCACGGCGCTCGAACCGGGTTTTCCTCTTGTTTGAGCTCTCGTAGTATTTGCCCTGGTAGTTCCGGCCCGCTTATTATTACCGCCCACTGCCGCTCTTTTCGCCTTTGATTTCGCAGAACTCGATGAACTTGAAGAGCTTGAAGAACTTTTCGCCTTCTTGGTGTTTCCTGCCCTCTTAACAGACGCCTTCCTCGGCGCAGCATTCACAAAATCCTGTGAAAACATCACAAATACTGTAAACACAGATAAAAATAATAAACAAAGATAACTCTTTGATTTTACAAGGGATTTACCCCCCCCCATAGACACCTTATTGACATAGGACAATCCTTTCCTTAACATAATACAATTCCTTTCCTAATTATATATGCTATAAGTTTAACATATCCCAAAAATATATGCAAGATAAATTTCAACTACAAGGACGCTATTATTTATCTTTCATATCGGATAAAAAACCGAAAATGGTCGACAGCTTACTGAAAAATTTCTTTCCGCTACCCATAAACAATCCGCAAACGATACTGAACGCAATGGTAATAATATCTTTGATTCCTCCGACAGAACCGTCACCGTTATCCTTTTTCACACACGACGTTCCGTTTTCCCTGCATATATATCCGTCCTTTGCATCACAAGATTTAGTTACCGAATTATAAACAGCCCCGTTCGCATCACATAAACGACATTCCGTATTTCCGTTTTCCGATACAACAGGAACTTTATTCCCCGAACAGGCACCTGACCTTACACAATCTTCCTTTGATTTTGAACCCTTAGGAGCTTGATATCCCGACGGACAAGCCTCACACTCAACACGGAAAAAAGAATTAACATCATATTCCACCGAATAGTAATTAGGCGGACATTCAAACAAAAACGCATCCTTATCCGCAACATACAAAGAACGAGTATTTTCATCACCGCGAACATTTCGAATCATTGCATTTTCAGGTTCATAACAAACTTCATTTGTAAACGGATGCAAATAATCACTGCCCGATTTTTCAACAATTTCCCCCAACGGACAAATCTGAGCTATATTCATACAAGTTTTCACTTTATTCACGGTTTTTTCCACATAATTGGTATTGCAAACCAAATAAAATGCCGAAGCCTCCGGAATCCACAAAGGCAATATTTTCAATGTATTCGGATAAAATTGCACATTCGCTTTATTCCACTTGCGAACGGAAACATTATTCGACACGGAACATCTTTTATCCTTTCCCATAAAAAAAGCCGTTCCGCCAAGACTTTTATCAACAACACGATTTAAAACCACACCGACCGGACATTCCGGAATTTTCTCATTATCCGTTTTTTTGACAGAAGATACCCTTTTACTTTTAGTCGAAGCATTCACAAAATTATTACAAAAAAAAGAGAAACAAAGTGCGAGAAAAACGCAACTTATTGATTTTACAGAGGTTTTACCCCCCCCCAAGACATATTCTTCATCAACATAAAATAATCCTTTCTTTTTTATACAGATATTATAGGACAAATTTCAAATATATACAACAAAAAAAATCCCATTAAAGCAAAAGACAATTTCCTCACATAAAAAAAAAGATTTCTCGCTACTTCAAAAATCATTTTACTTTTTTATAAATTGTGTTATAGTAAATTTCAGATGTGGCGAATAGTCACATTTAGTATCAGCGAGAAGCGATACGGAGCTTTCAACGGCTCATTAGACAGGGTATATTCATAGACAATGATACTCAAGGAGTATCATTTTTTTTATGCTTATACTCAACTACCCAATCTACCTGATGTTTTGGTTGGGTAGCTTACGACTATACAACAGGAGTATTTTATACACCGAAGGTCGTAAGAATCATGTCTAATTGATTGTTGAACTGCCCGGCCGCTATCTCTGATATGCGGGATTTTTTTTTAAAACGGGAGAAAGAAGAAATGAACAAAATTAAATCTATCATTTGGACGTCGTCGCAGTCGCAATTGACATCATCAATAATACCCCCAAGATTTCGGGAATTATTACAAACAATATTAATTATCTATTCAGATCCCATAAGCAAGTTTTTTCGACTTGTAAATAGAGATTTATGAGAGGTGTGGTCGTTTTTTTATCATTGTCTTGCTGGCCCCCTCTCTCCCTAAAAGGATACGGAAGAATGGATAATTTTTCAAGGAGAAATGGATATAACTTATCAACCGGAAAGGTTATTACGGAGTAATGACCGGCGACCCCCAGGGGGGGGGGGGCTCGGGGGTCGCCTTTTAACAAGGAGGGGAGTATAGGAATTAAATGAGGAGGATAAACAAGAATGAGAAATACATATAAAAAGATTCAATTTATTATCAGCGAGCCGCCCGGCCCCGCACCCTTCGGGCGGGCGCGCTTGTGGGCGAAATGAAATAATAAATATATGCAACAACTAACAAACAAAAACTAAGGAGGAGAAAGAAAATATTAAAAGTTATAAAACAAGGGGCACAGCGAGCCACCCGCGGGGCGGGTGTTCGGGTGGCTCGCAACTTAAATGATTCATTATAAAAAAACTAAACTAACTAACAAAAAGGAGAATATAAATGAAGACTATGAACAAAATTAAATCTGTCTTTTTAGCGTCGGCATTGTTGTGTATGATGCCGTCTGTATCAAAAGCTGACCTTACGGAAATACTACAAAAATACTGTGTGCCAAAAGACGGCAGTAACTGCACAGGTGCTTCACGAGCTACCTACAACGGAAAAAGCTCAGGCAATACCTGCGATTGCAGTTCAACAGATATGTACTATAACGTGGACAACAGAGCATGTGAGAATTGTCCTGACGGCAAAACGGTGGATCCGGAGAACAATTATCAATGTAAAGCTCTTAACTGTATAGAAGAAATTATACAAAAACAAAATCCCAATCCAAATTCAGGTTTTTTCTTTTATACAATTTGCGCGACGAAAGAAGAACAATGTGATATTAACAAATATGTAAATTTTGAATCTTCAGAAACTTACAAAAAAAATAATCAAATGTTATTGGCGTTCTGGCATCCGTTTAATAAAGACAAATATAATTTAAAATTAAAAAATAATAACATAAACATCTATGATTCTAATGATTTGGAAGATATTGTTGAAAATGCATGTAAAATAAATAATAATAATTATAAATATACAGCAATTATGGTTCCTCTAACAGGTTATTCTTTGGATAATAATACATTAAATTTTAAATATTATGGAACTTTAAGTGCTTTTTTACATCCTTTTCATAACTATCACAAACACGACTATTACAACTTTATATTTACTAGTTCTAAAGTAAACATTGTAGCTGAACATACACATGACTATGATGACTATGATGAGGACACTATGGAGGATGAATTGATTTATTGTGAGGTAAATATTGATGACTACAAAGGGCAATTAGATTGCTTATATGCTCCTATGTGTAATAATAACATTTTTAATACCCCATGTGTATATGGAGGTAATAAAAACTATCATAAACTTGAATTTGAATTAAAAGATATGAAGATTTATGGGCTTTCTGATTATTTCAAATACGAAAATTTTAACACTATTAAAGACAGTGAAATTACTAATATAGCCTTTAATGATTCCTTTGATAATGTAAAAAAACAGTATAATACATATTATAATAGACGTTCATCTCCTTATTGTGCTAAATTAGAGTGTAATGCTGTTAATAGCAGTTCTTCTAGTGGTGGAAGTCAATATGGGTTAACAAACAATCCTAGAGAACAAGGAGATTACGGTGTTGTTATAAATCAAGCAAATACTACTGCTGGAACATTTTCACCTAATTGTGGAAGAGCATATGGTTCATTAGTAACACTTGGAGGTTCAATGACATCATATTCAACTTCTTACAAATATATATGTAAATTAACCGGTAGTAAAAGAGAATTCTGGGATTCTATGACAGACACCGGTGATGATCTTTGTGGAACATTTTATTATGCATCTGAATGTGTACAAACAAATGGAAATGTGACTATAAAAGATGGTTCTGTCCAAGGTCTGTAAGTTGTAACTGCTTGCTCTAAAACTCCCCTTTTTGTTGGGGAGTTTTTTTTGTAAATGTGGGGACAGATAACCTCATTTAATCCCTATACTCATCCCCTTGTCAATGTCGCCCTCCCGCAAGGGGGGAGGGTAAGGGGGATGACCCAAAGCCTACCGGCTTTGAAAAATATTGAATGGGATAAAAATTTTAACAAACACCCTACTCCACAAAAAAAACAGCCGTCACAAAGGACGACTGTTCTTACTTTAAAACCACTTACTATTTCAGTTTATAAAGATTAGCACCAGGCTCGCTTAAACTGAAAAGCGAAGTATTTGATGTATGAGACGTATCCCCGGGATATCCGTTCATATGAGGATCAGTCTTACATGAGGTTCCACCCTTTCCGCCATAACTCTTTACCTGCGGAGAAATGACACCGTGCTCATCCATCACATAGATAGTATCGCGTTTGGCAATTCCACCTACTGATCCACACGTTGTACCAAACCATTCTTGACCGGTACCACCGTTACCACCGTTACCGCCACCGGCTGCTCCACCGCTTCGTCCAGGATCTCCGACGGCCGGGGAAGCACCCTGATTATAACCGGCTACATCATTAGGTATCATTCCACATTTTTTACTGGTTTCATTGTTACAATTAGTATTCCAATCGTAATAGTCTCCACCGTCATAAATACCGCTTCGTCCACCGAAACCGCCATAGCTGTTATTCCTACCTTCACCGGCAGCACCACCGGCACCGATACCGCCACCGCCACCGCCGCCGCCGCCGTCGTCTCCATCAACATCAGATGATGCTCCACCACCACCTCCGGCAACAAAGAACACATCGCTTGAATCTGCTGTAAATCGTAGCCATGATCCGCCACCGCCACCACCACCTTCGTTTGGTGTGCCGGCACTCTTAGGCAACTTACCGTTTTCACCCGCACAAAGCATATACTCCATAGACTTTGGCAAAGTAAATACATAGCTCAAAGATCCACCTTCGGCACCATAACGGCTTTCACCACCTGTTCCGCCGTCACCACCTTTACCACCGCGAAGTGTTACAAGATACACACCGGCATCCAAAGTTCCGGACGGACAAGTATCCGAACCTGATACCGCACTTGCAATCTGATTAAAATCAGCCGCGGTCAAAGAACTTGTCGCCTTACAACTTCCGTCGGTAACATTCACCTCACCGGTTGGACAAGTCGGCAATTTACAAGTTGCACTTTCAATATCAAATGTAGCATTGGTATTGTTACATACACAACTTGAACCGTCATCATTACTTTTTGCATCACTTGGGCAAGTCTTTGCTTCGGACAAGCCTGTTTTTGAAGCATATTGATTTTTCGATTTATCAACCGCAATTTTTTCACCACCTTTACAATAGCTTCCCACAGGGCATACGGAACATCCGTCTTCGCCATAACCAACACCGAAGTATCCGTCTTTACATACACAACCATTGGTTCCGGTTGTTGCATTTTCATTACATGACCAAACACATTCGCCGTCTTTACCCAAAACCATACCTTCGACTTTTGAACAATCCTTAACACATTCATTGACCGATTTTGCACCAACCGATGAATAAGTCTCTGCCGGACAACTTAAACATTGCAAATGTAAATCAGATTCGGATCCTTCTATCGGAGCCGAATATTTATTTGCCTTACATTCAATGATATAGGCGGAGGCATCATCCAAATCACCCCTGGTATTTTCACCGCTTTCAACAAGCCTTACCTGAGAATTACTTGGCAAATCACATTGTTCACCGGTTTCAGAAGACACATACCCGTCATCATTTTTTTCAACAACAACATCCAAAGGACATGTTTGGAAAACATTTACACACGAACGCACCCCGTCAACTGTTTTCACAATATAACCGGCATTACATTTATAATAATATGCATCCGAAGAACCTACTCCGTTAAGTGGATAGGAAGATTTTAAATCAGAACTCCATTTATATATAGAAGCATTTTCCGGTTCACTGCAAAGCTCCTTTTTATCATAAAAAATAAATTCGCCATTATCATCATATTTCCTTGCGATAACTTTTTCTACCGGACATACAACAGAACTTTTAACCTCAGTTTCAGTCTCCGTCGCTGTTTCAGTATTCGTTGTTGCGACAACAGCTTCCGGTTTTGCCGCCGACAACCTCATCACTCTGGCATTTTTCTGTTTTCTGACCTCAGAAACCTTTCTCGCATTCGACTTCGCAGCCCGCTTATTATTACCGCCCACTGCCGCTCTTTTCGCCTTTGATTTCGCAGAACTCGATGAACTTGAAGAGCTTGAAGAACTTTTCGCCTTCTTGGTGTTTCCTGCTCTTTTAACAGACGCCTTCCTCGGCGCAGCATTTACAAAATCCTGTGAAAACATCACAAAAGCTGTAAATATAGATAAAAATAATAAACAGATATAACCTTTTGATTTTACAAGGGATTTACCCCCCCCCAGAACGGTTTTTCCTATCATAAAAGTTCCTTTCCTAATTTTTATATAAAAAAGGATAACATACTTAAACATATTTTTCAATATAATTATAAAATACTATCTTGTTTTTTTATCAATTTGAACATCTTGAAGAAGTAATTCTTTCTCAAATCTGACTTTCTCATCATCACTTATTTTCGTATGCAAACAGTAATCAAATAAATCCAAATATGTTTCATAATCTTTCACTCTGATAATCGCATATCTGTATTCAAGAGGTAACGACATAAAATACTTTGGGTTCTTAATTGAACCATCCTTTTGTATCTCTGATTTTTGAATAAAAAAAGCAATCTTTCGTAAATTTTCGTTACCCTGCAATTTTAAATTCAAAGTTTCCTCTATCTCCGGCATTTCATTTGAAATAAATTGCATATTTTTTTGATTTTCAACTTTTACCGCTATATTATCCACTAATCCTATTAACACAAAAACACCGACGGCACTTAATCCTAAACTGACCGATGTAACAATATTATTTCTCCTATTTTTATTCATAGTCATCCCCCTCTAAATTAAAAAAAATATATAATACTCTCTTTATTTATTTTATCAAGAGGAATTTAAAGACGCTTACTTTTCTTAAAACTAAAACGAAAATTAAATGAATACAAAAGACCTATTATTAAAAGAATAACAACTAAAACATTACCGGTCATTGAAAACAAAGTCCGCCCCATACGTTTCGGCAAATCGACATCCAAAACACCGACACCTGTCAACTGTGATGAAGTCTTAACCCCATCCGTATCGGTCAACCTACCATTTACAAAATTCCCCAGCGGGAATATAACAGAACTTATTCCGTCATTCGCAACACGGATGACCGAGACCCCCTCTTCAACCGCACGGAATTTCACAATCGCACTATGCTGATATTTACCCAAACCGGCAAACCATTTATCATTCGAAATATTCACAATAAAGTCCACATCCGCAGGAATCCTAAGTCCCGAAAATATCGCCTCATAACAAATAAGCGGATACAAAGTCAAACCATCGACATCAAACTTCACACTTTCACTTCCACTTGAAAAATCAATCGCCCCCTCCGTCAATTTTTTAAACGGAATAAGGAATTTAAGCGGTATATACTCACCGAACGGAACCAAATGACGCTTATCATAAAAATCAACAATCCCGTCCTTATCAAGTGATACCATAGTGTTGAAAACCCTAAAATTCCTTCCGCCCAAAAACTCAATCCTGTTAAATCCGGTAATAATATTTGCCCTGCTTACAGCCGAAAGGTTCATCAACTTCATCATTGAAAAATCATCCCTGAATAAATCTGTGGGCACCGACGTTTCCGACCAAACAATAATATCCGCATCCTCACCGGATTTTGACATTTCTATATACTTATCAAGATTGTCGGCATTAAACTTATCCTCCTGTATAATATTAAGGTTCACAAGTTTAACTTTACTACCGACCGACTCAAAGTTTTGATATTTCACAACCCGCAACCAGCCAAACCCTAAAACAAAACACACAATACAAATGATAACATAAAAAGTTTTACATCTAAAAACAGCCTTCCCATTTTTCACTACTAAATATGGTAATGTCAAAACAAACACCGTCAAAAACGAAAGACCTAAACTGCCAACCAAACTTGCCACCTGCATCACCGGAAGATTTTCCGACCAAATAACCGAAACCGGATTCCACGCAAACCCGGTAAAAAGCCAACTTTTCACCCATTCAACAAATGTAATTGATAATGCAAAACCAAAATAACG
>CAZHAL010000021.1:0-12085 GCA_964530355.1 uncultured Bacteroidales bacterium
CGGTGTTAAGACAAGCTATTGTAAACTTTCATCTGAAGATACCGATAATAAGGGGTTGACCGGCGATGCCTTGGTCCGGGCGGAAATGGCGAATGTCTTCGGAACCGCATCTTCGGCGGAGTATTATAAGGAAGCGTTGCAAAGGTTGGAATCGGGCGAACTTAAAATGGTGAACTTTACCGATTCGAATCTTTATAAGCAAAAAATTGCAGGTTTGGGATTGGAAACTTTGAAGGCTTATGATATTTCATCATTACTTAATACGGTGACAAAATGTGATGACGGCTATCGTTATAATGCTTCGGTCGGCGCATGCCAATTTTATAATGAGGATGAAGCAAAGTATGAGGATGCCGGACTTGCGGCGGCGGAATATCTTGCCCCATCAAAACCGTCGACTTGCGAAACGGGGGATGTGTATGACGAATCCAGTAAAAAATGTATCAGATGCCAGGTAAATTATAAATGGAATTCTATTGTCCGAAAGTGTCAAAGCACGGATGCAAAATACCAGGATGTAATTCGTGCCGCACAGGAGGAGGATATAAAGGATGCAAGAAGTATTTATACCGACCTTGGTATCGAAAGGGATAATTCATTGTTCTCTATCAATGTGGTGCCACCGCTTGGTTCGGGATTGGTGTTCCCTTCGGCTTTGTTTAACAAGGCGTCGGAATATTGCTTTGACGGAAAGGAAAAAACCTTGGGCGGATTATCCACCTCGGTAAGGCAAACTTATGTCGCATTTAATAAAAGAAAGGCACTTCTTAAACAATGTAAGGAAGAATACAGGGATGATTTGGAAAGATATTATTTATCCGGTTATTGGCCAAAGGCTGATGTCGAACCAGATTCAAACGGAACATACAACCTTGATTCGGATTACAAGGAAACCGATTTTATGTCGGCGAAAAAATCGTGTGATGTGTATGAACAAAACCTTATCAGTGTAAGAAATAATAATTATGCGAAGTTTGATACCCAGATAAAAAATTATTTGGAGGACGCTTTGGCTGTGATTATTAAAAACAAGATAAAGGATATTACAACTATTGCGAATGTTGCGACGACATTGCAAAAAAACGATTCTGAGCTTACTTTGAATAATATTAAGGCGAAGTCGGAACGCGAGCTTGCAAGAATGGATGCCGAGGTTGAGGCATTGCAAATGGAACAGGAAATGGCCGCACAACAAATGGAATCGGATAAGCAATATATTGAGGAGCAAAAAAAGTTAAAGGAGTTGATTATGGAGGGGAATTCATCGGCGATAATAAATGCTTGCGGAACATTGGGTAAAAATATTGTTTCCGAATGGGCAAAGGGAAATGATAAATCGGCAAGCGGTTTGTTGTTGAAGCTTTCTGATCTTCGTGTAAAGGTTACCAGTGAAGGTGCGATTACGCCATATCCTGTCGGTGGGGACGTAAGTGTGTATGAAAATTTGGATCCGTCGACCTATTCAGAAATTTCGTGTTTGGATGTTAACGGATTTTACAGCTCGTCCGAATATGCATCTATCGGTTCAAGTATTCAAAATGTGCTTAGCAGTAAAGAAGAACTTACCCTTTCGGATGGTAGCGGAACCTTATCACCCGGTATATATTATATTGAAGTAGCCGGCGGCGGCGGTGGTAGTGGTGGTACTTATGGAGGGTTCGATGGAACGTGTCATTGGCACGGTTCAGGAAATGCCGGTAATGGTGAAATGTTTTCTAAAATTATATTCGTAACTGATGATGGATTCTCATATACTTATTCTGTCGGTGCCGGTGGTGCTAAAGGTGATGACAGAGCAAGAGGTGGTGATGGTGGTTCATCTACTTTTTCATCATCTGCTTTAGGCATATCTATTACAGCAAGAGGTGGTATTGCATCTGAGGGAGCTACAAAACATGATGGTAGTCCGGATGTTGCTAATACTGGTAATGGTTTAGGAGGAAAAGGTGGAGAGGGTGAATCTGGTGAAAATTGTAAATCAAAGAATGGAAATACAGGTGCTTCCGGTTGGGTTAAGATTTACAGATACAAGTAATAAATATCCTGCGGGTTTTGTTTGTGGGTAGTATTTAAAAAAAATCCCGAATTTCGGGATTTATTTTTTTTGTGATTTTGCGATTATGTCGTTAAAATTCAACCTCAGCCAGCTTTCGATTTTCGGACTTAGGTATGAAATTGCCAAATCGTGGCCCAGCTCGGATGCAATATTTTTAAACATTATATCCAAATCGACGTTATTTAAATCCGCATTTTTTTTGCGTTTCATTGTTTTGGTTAATACGAACACGTCGTCCTTTGTCCGGGTGACCTCGTCCCGTTTGGAAAGAGTTTTGACCGTGTCGGTTGATGACGACGGGCGTATGATTGGTTTTATAAAAATTTCATCGTCCGCGATTGTTTCGGTTATTTTATCGGTAATCTCCCTTGACGATGATAATTGTTTCATTTGTTCGAATGTCAACGGTTTATCATCGGTTTTTGTTTGTCGGGTCGGGTTGGCTTGCATCTCGTTTGCCTCCTCTTCCCTTTGGGCAAGGGCGCGTTTGATACGTTCTAAAATTTCGTCCATTGACGGGCTGTCTGAATAATTGCTTGGCATTCTTCCCTCACTATAATTTATTGACTTTTATATAATATCAAATTTTAAGGTAAAAATAAAGTTAAAAAATATTTTAATTTTTCGGATTTTGTGCTATCCTTATATTTATAACAGAGGAGGTTTTAAAATTATAGTCGTTACAGAGCCATATTTTGATTTTATTTTAAGTGCAGAGGGGAAACTTATGCTTGTCCTTGAATCACGGGCGGAGGTGCAGTTTAATCCCTTTGTCGTGTTTGACGGGCGGAAGTTGTTGGCCCTGTTTCGTGACAGGAATGAAATTATAAAGCTGACTTATATCCCGCGAAAGATTTTGAAGGTTATTAAAAATTCCGCGGAAATCAGTGTGACGGAAATGGATTTTGAAAATGTGCCGGTGCGTCAATACAGGGTAAAGATTATTTATGACAGCAGGTTGAAGTCCAAGTTAAAGCGTGAGGCAAAATATATCATTTAAAAAAAATACCCCCTGGGCGGGGGCTTTTTATTATCTGTTATTTTTTCTAACCTTTGTATTCCACCACCAACGGAACTTTTGGCGAAGATTTACGCCGATTAAAATCATACATGGGGTTACGATTAAGGTTAAAATTGTCGCGAATGACAAACCGAAAATTACGGACTTTGAAAATGCGGACCACATATCCATTGATGGCGAACCGATGGTTATGTTTGCATTTATGAAGTCTATGTTTAATTTCAATGCCATAGGGACAAGTCCGAGAATTGTTGTTACCGTTGTAAGGTAAACCGGACGGATTCTTTGAAGACCGGTCCTTATCAACGCATCAACAGGGTTGCTGACTTTGTCCTTTATTTCGTTATAGGCGTCGATAAGCACGATGTTGTTGTTGACGACTATACCGGCAAGGGAAACGATTGCCAATCCTGTCATAACGATTGAGAACGGATCACGCATTATCACAAGTCCCAAGACAACGCCGATTGTTGAAAGCAAGATAGAGAACAATATCATAAAGGTGTCATAGAAGCTGTTGAATTGGGCGAGCAAGATGAATCCCATTAAGAAGATGGCTGCTATGAAGGCCTTTATCACAAAGCCCATACTTTCTTGGCTGTCCTCGTCTTGACCGGCAAATTTTATGCTTACGCCGGCAGGAAGAGGGTGTGTTTTTTGCCATGCTTTCAAGGAGGCGATTTTTGCGGCGGCGTAGGTGCCTTCTTCTACGTCGGCAGCAACCTTTATAATTCTTTTGCCGTTTATACGTTGAATCATATTTACCTTTGGTGCAGGAAGTATGTTCACGAATGTTGAAAGCGGAACGGAGTTTGTGTTGTTTGCGACAACGTAAAGGTTATCAATCATATTTAATGCACGGAAGACCTTTGGGAAGCGAACGACTATGTCGAGCTCTTCGTCACTGTCGGTCGGCATATAGCTTGAAACCTTTGCCCCACGGGTAAGCATTTGAACGATACTTCCGATGGAGGAAATTGTTACGCCGAATTTTGCCGCCTGGGCCTTATTGATGTTCATTTCCCATTGGATACCAGGAAGAGGTAGGGTGTTTTCCACATTTACGAAACCGCCAATGTTGTTCATTGCGTTTTCGATGTATTTATAACCGTTGTTGATAATTTCCTGATTATCTTCTTTTGCGGAAATTTCTATTTCAATAGGTTTTCCGGAAACAGGACCCTTTGCCTCCTCGACTATTTCAATGATGACGCCCGGCATTTTTTCCAGTTTTTTGTTCATTTGTTCTATGATGACATTTGAACGAGGGCGGTCCTGCCAATCCTTTAATTCAACCTGGATATATCCGATTGTGTCTTCGGATGCGTTATAAGGTTTTGCACCGGATCGGGAATATACGTTTACAAAGTATGGAAGATCGGAGATTAGGTTTTCAGCCTTTCTTACAAGCTCTGATTTTTCATCGATTGAGAAATTTCCGTGTGCGTGGATGTTTATGTTTACAAAGTCAGGTTCGGAATCAGGGAAGAATTCGACACCGACACCGAATTTTGCAAATGTGAAAAATGATAGGAATAGGACAACCAAAACCAAACCGAAAATTTTCCATGGGCGATTTAGGCAGAAATAAAGGGCGTTGTAGTAGACCTTCATATATCCTTTTAATTTATCGTATTCGCCGTTTTCACTTGCAAGGACTTGGACCTTGTCTTCTTCCTTCATTGCGCCGGCTTTACCGAAGATTGCACCGAATATAGGGATGAAGATTAGGGCGACCAACAATGATGCGGAAAGAACGCATATAACGGATATAGGTAGGTATTTCATAAACTCACCTATAACGCCGGGCCAAAACATAAGCGGTCCGAATGCAACAAGTGTTGTAAGTGTTGATGCGATAACAGGCATAGCCATACGGTCAGATGCTTCCGCATAAGCGTCAACTTTGCTTGCGCCTTCGGTCATTTTCTTGTCGGCATACTCGGTAATAACGATAGCACCGTCAACAAGCATACCTACGGCAAGGATAAGACCGAAAAGGACAACCATATTTATACCGATACCTAAGGCTCCAAGGAATAGAAGTCCGATAAGGAAGGATATAGGAATGGAAAGTCCGACAAGCAACCCCGTTCTTGTTCCAAGCATTAACACAACGCAAACAATAACAAGAATCATAGAAGAGATAACGTTGTTTTGCAAGTCGGTTAAGTTTTCGTTGATTGTTTCAGCGGAATCGTTTGTTAATTTTATTGTAACATTGTTTGGGATGGAGCCTTTTGCTTCTTCAAGAACTTTTTTTACATAAGTTATAACGTCGATTGTGTTTCCGCCGCTTTTCTTTTTGACCTCTAATGACAAACTTGGCTGACCGTTCATACGAACGTATTCGGTTGCATTTTCATAGTTTCTTCGGACTTCGGCTATATCTTTAAGTGTGATGACGGCATCGCCTTCTATTTTAATAGGAAGGTTAAGAACGTCGTTCACATTTTCGATTAAGCCAGGAACTTTGATAGGGAATGAACCCTTTTCAGTTTCAATATTTCCTGCAGGGATAAGTATGTTTGATGATGAAAGGAATGAGCCTACACTAGCAATAGAAAGTTTATAAGAATCGAGTTTCGCAGGGTCGATTAAAATTTCAATTTGTTCAGTTCTTTCACCGCCAAGTTCAGCCTCCAAAACACCAGGGAGAGCTTCGATTGCATCTTGTAATTCTTCGGCAATACTCATCAAAGTTTTTTCAGGTGCGCTTCCGTAAATATTTACGATGGCGATAGGGAATTCAGAGGTGTTGATTTCCTTTATAATAGGTTCATCAATATCCTTTGGCATATTTTGTTTTGCGTTATCAACGGCGTCCTTTACCTCGCGAAGACCAACTTCAATATCGTGTCCGACATCAAATTCGGTAAGGACCATACAGTAATTTTCGTAACATTTACTGCTTAATTCCTTTAATCCGGATATTGTTTTAAATTCCTTTTCAAGAGGTTTTGCAATCAAGCGTTCGCCGTCTTCCGGTGATATACCGGTATACATAACTTGTGTGTAAATTCTTGGGATATTTATATCAGGATAAGATTCTTTCGGAAGAGCCTTATATGTCATAAATCCTGCGATTGTGCATAAAAATAGGGCGAATATAAATACTCGAGTCCTTTTTATTGCTATTTTTACTATTGACATTTATATCTCCTTTTATTCTTTAATTATTCTTGTGTGAAACTAGGTTCAACTTTTTCGCCGACTTTTACAAATTCAGCTCCGGTAATAATAACGTTTGCCGTTTCAGGAAGTCCGGATACCCAAAGTCCGTCAGTTTCTTCCTTTACTATTTCAATAGGATAGAAGTGAACTATGTTTTCGTTATCAATAGTTTTTACACCGACTTCGCCGTTATCACCCAATGTCAAGCATGAAGAAACGCTTAGTTTAATTGCGGAAATTGTATCAAGAGGGAATTGAATTTCTGCGGTTAAACCTTCGACGATTTTGTCGTCCTTGTTGTTTGCTTCAAGTTCGATGGAGAAAGTTCTTGTTGATGTATTTGCAATGGATGCAACGTATACAAGCATTGCTTCTATTGATTGTTTACTTGAAAGAAGGGCATTTGCAACAACACCTTTTCTTACACGGGTGATATATTTTTCCGGAATTTCAGCCTTTATCTTTATAGGGTTAAGATTCAAGAATATACCGACGTCGTCACTTGCCTTTACATAAGAACCTTCTTCGACGGTAAGTTCGTTTACAACGCCGTCAAACGGAGCACGAAGGACAGTGTATTCTATATCAAGGATTATTTGATCCAAGCTTGCACGTGCGGTTTTGTAGTTTGCTTCACTTGCAACGAAATCAACACGAGAAATCAAATCTTGTTCAAGAAGAGTTTTTGCGGTATTAAATTCAATTTCCGCTTTGTCCTTTGCAGCCTGTGCAGCACGGAGCTTTGCCATTCTGTCTTCCATAGTGATGGTAAGAATTGCGTCACCCTTTTTTACATATTGTCCCTTTTTCTTATTTATTGTTTTAACAATACCGGAGGTGCGGACTTTAAGGTTGACCTTTTCGTTTGCCTCCGTATGACCGTAGATAAGAATATCTGCGATAATATTTTTTGCGGTCAGTTTTTCAACATTAACCCTTACCAATTTATTTTCCGGTTCGTCAACAGGTTTCGGACTGCTGAAAATCATACCGACTGAAAACCAGATGATAAGACCTATTACAATAATATATACAAATTTTGTAGACCCCTTTTGTTGTCCGAGTTTCGAATTTATATATTTTGTATGCAATGTTTTAATCATTATAAGCTCCTTGTTACTCTTTGTTAAAAAAAATCTTGATAATAATAAAATTGAATATTATAATCAATTTTAATTTTTGTAAATGAAAAAATGTAAAAAATAGGAAGTTTTTTCTTCTGTTAAATAATAAAAGAAAAGGGATAATTTATGACAAAAAAATATGATTTTAATGCCATAGAAAGCAAATGGCAAAGCATTTGGGAAACAGAGAAAACTTTTGATGCGAAGATTGATAAATCAAAGAAAAAATTTTTCGGATTGGTGGAATTTCCTTATCCGTCAGGTGCCGGTCTTCATGTCGGACATCCTCGTTCTTTTACGGCGATGGATATTATTTCAAGGAAGAGAAGAGCAGAGGGGTATAATGTGTTGTTTCCTATTGGCTTTGATGCGTTCGGGCTTCCGACCGAAAGATATGCAATAAAAAATCATATTCATCCTGCGGTTGCAACAAAGCAAAATGTTGAAAATTTTGTGAAACAACTCAAATCTATTGGTTTTTCGTTTAATTGGGGCGGGACTGTGAATACCACGGATCCGGAGTATTATAAATGGACACAATGGATGTTTATTCAGATGGTAAAAGCAGGACTTGCATACAAAGGGGAGGAAACTATTTCCTGGTGTCCGGAATGTAAAATAGGTATTGCAAATGAGGAGTTAGAGGCTGGGCATTGTGAAAGATGCGGGAGTGAAGTTGTTAAGAAAAAGAAGTCCGCTTGGATTTTGAAAATGCAATCTTATTCCGATAAACTTTTGGAAGGATTAAACAGAGTTGATTTTCCTGACAGTGTTAAGAAAATGCAAAGCGAATGGATTGGTAAATCTGTGGGTGCGGAAGTTGATTTTTCTATCAAGGGCAGTGATGAAAAGTTGCGTGTATTTACAACCCGTCCGGATACTATTTTCGGTGTGTCATATATGGTGATTGCGCCGGAGCATAGTTTGGTTGAAAAGTTTGCTTCTCAGATTAAAAATATGGATGAGGTCGCCCTCTATCAAAATGAAGCAAAGAAGAAATCCGAGTTTGAGCGTTCTCAACTTTCAAAGGAAAAAACCGGTGTGCGTTTGGACGGTGTCGTTGCGATAAATCCGTTGAACGGGAAAGAGGTTCCTATATTTATTTCTGATTATGTGTTGGTAAGTTACGGAACGGGTGCGATTATGGCGGTTCCTGCACACGATGACAGGGATTGGGAATTTGCAAAGAAGTTCGGGCTTCCTATTATTCCGGTAATAAAATCTGATATTGATGTGAATGAAGAGAGTGCCTTGGGTGATGGGGAGCATATTAACTCCGATTTCTTAAATGGTCTTAACAAAGAAGATGCAATTAAAAAGGCGGTTGAAGTGATTGAAGAACAGGGGCTTGGTAAATCATCGGTGAAATATCGTATGATGGATTGGGTATTTACCAGACAAAGATATTGGGGTGAGCCTATACCTATGGTAAATTGTCCACATTGCGGTTGGGTGCCTATGGATGAAAAGGATTTGCCTTTGACACTTCCTGATGTTGATGATTATTTGCCAACGGATGAGGGATTATCACCGCTTGCAAAGGCGACAGATTGGGTAAAAACAAAATGTCCTAAGTGCGGTTGTGATGCGGAAAGGGAAACTGATACTATGCCGACTTGGGCCGGTTCTTCCTGGTATTATCTTCGTTATATGGATCCGCATAATGACAAGGAGTTTGCGTCGAAGGAGGCTCTTGATTATTGGGGACAGGTTGATTGGTATGAAGGTGGTGCGGAGCATGTGACTCGCCATTTGTTATATTCTCGTTTTTGGCATAAGGCTTTGTTTGATATGGGACTTTTGCCATTTGATGAGCCATACAAAAAGCGTTCTCTTCACGGAATGATTTTGGCATCTAATGGTGAAAAAATGAGTAAGTCAAAGGGGAATGTGATAAATCCTGATGATATTGTAAAAGAATATGGTGCGGATACTCTTCGTGTATATGAAATGTTTATCGGTCCGTTTGATCAGGCGGCGGCTTGGTCTACAACCTCTATGATAGGTATACACAGATTTTTGAAAAAGGTTTATGATTTGGCGCAAAATGTTGCTGATATACCAGTGAGCGAAAAGGATGAAATGTTTTTGCATCAAACGATAAAGGATGTAAGTGAGCGTGTTGAGAATATGAAGTTTAATACGGCGGTTTCCGCGCTTATGGTTCTTTCAAACTATATGAACGGTTTGGAGAAGATTCCGGTTTCGATGATGGAAGATTTTGCAAAACTTCTTAATCCGTTTGCACCGCATCTTGCAAGTGAAATTTGGGAAATGTTGGGACACAGTTCAAGGATTGATTTTGAACCGTATCCGATTTTTGATGCGTCGAAAATTAAATCGTCCGATGTAAATATCGTGATTACCGTTAACGGTAAGAAGCGTTTGGAAATGAGTGTGCCGGTTGATTTATCGGATGAGGAAGTTAAAACTCTTGTTTTGGATAATAATGCTTTGAAACCGTATATTGAAGGGAAAGAGATAAAGAAAATCATTGTTGTGAAAAACAAGATTGTAAATATAGTTGTTTAAAAAATCCCCCGAAACGGGGGATAATTTTATTTAAGGAAACCGTAATATAAATATTTATCAAACATTGTTTGAATTTTATCATATAAATTTTGTGCCTTTGTTTTATCTGTGATATCTTCTTTGTGGTAGTTTGCTTTTGTTATTTTGTCTCTTAAATCATTCTTTACATTATAATTTATAGCTATTACAGGTCTGTGGTTTTTCCATCTTGAATTTTCTTCATCAGTCCAACCTGTTTTCGGGTCGTTGGTGATATCGTTTGCGGACATTTCATATCTGCCCATAGTGGTACTTACACCAAAGACCGAGATATGTAAGATATCCTTGTCGGAAGCAAAAATTATACCTTCTTTTTTGGAATAATTTTCATTATTATTGAAAGTTTCAAGTCCATTCAGTGTTAAAATTTCAGTTGTTTTTACATAGCATCCTTTTACATCTTTTTCATAAAACAAGTGATCTGTTTTCAAAGAAGTTTCCTTTAAAAGATTTTCTTTTTTTATTACTCCGTTACTGTCCATAATTCTTGGAGGCATTAATTTGCCGGCTTGTTCTTTTGTATATGAAATGTTGTTTTGTAAGAAACCATCTCCATATAATCTCCAATAATTGGTCCAGCCGTCAATACAAGTGTAATCGTCAGCCGTGCCTTCGACCTTTTTTATGCGAAGGGTCAATAATCTTTTAGCTTCCGCTTCCGCCTCTGCCTTTGCCTTAGCCTCTGCTTCTGCCTTTGCTTTTTCTTCTGCTTCGGCCTTTGCCTTGGCTTCTTCATCGGCCTTTGTTTTTGCCTCTGCCTCAGCTTTCTTTTCGGCTTCCAGTTTTTGTTTTTCCTCCTCTAATTTCCTCTTCTCAGCTTCTAATGCTTGTCTTTCCTCTGCAAGTCTTTGCTTTTCCTCCTCTGCTTCCGCTTTTAGTTTTTGAGCTTCGAGTTCTGCTTCCTGTATCTGATTCGTTGTTGTTTTATTTGCAGAGGTTTTAGGAGTTACTTTTTTTCTTGCAGAAGTTGCTGCACGCTTGGTGGATTTTTTAGCGGATGATTTGTTGTTGGTTGCAGCACGTTTTGTGGAGGCTGCTCTTTTTATATTGTTGGATTTTTTTCGTGCGGAGTTGACGGTGTTTGATAAAATTGAAACTAAAATAGTTACGTAAGTTATTAATTTTACAAGTGATTTACCCCCCCCCTAGGCGGATGTTGTTTGATTTTTTGTTTTTCATCTTTCCTAATCCTTTTTTTGATTTAATTGTATTCAGGATATCATATTTTAGTATTCTTTTCAATCACTAAATTATAATTCCAATAAATTATTTATAAATTCGGTGGATGAAAATGGTTTTATGTCGGTTGCTTTTTCCCCGTTTGCGAGGAAGTAGACGGGTTTTTTATACTTGTTTATCAATGATATGATGAAGCCGGATTTGGAGGAGCCTTCGGTTTTTGTGATAATGAAGCCGTCAATATTTATATTTTGGGAGAATTTTTCCATTTGGGTAAGGCTGTTTTAACCGCCGTTGCCGTCAAGGACCAAGATAGTTTTATCCGGTGCAGACGGATTTATCTTTTTTACCGTATTTATTATTTTTTCAAGTTCCGCCATAAAGTTTTCGTTGTTTGAAAGACGACCGGCGGTATCAATCATAACTATATCATCATTTTGTGATTTTGCGATATTGTATCCGTCATAGGCAAGTCCGGACGGGTTTGCGTTATCCTTTGCAATAAGTTTTGCACCGGCCTTTTTTACCCAATCGGCAAGTTGTTCGGTTGCGGCGATTCTGAAAGTATCGCAGGCAATGACTGATACGGATTTTCCTTCGGCTACATACTTATGGCAAAGTTTTCCGATGGTGGTAGTTTTACCGCTTCCGTTAACTCCTATCATTATTATAGAGAAAGGTTTGTTTGTTCCAATTTCAAATTGTGTATCAAACGGTTCTATCAGTTTAAGGAGTTCGGTTTTTAAAATTTGTTTGATTTCCGTATCGCTAATATCCTTACCGAATTTTTGTTTTTTTATTGTTTGGATAAGGTTTTCGACTATATCATACGAGATGTCGGAGGTTATTAAAAGCTCCTCTAAACTTTCAAGTGTGGCGTTATCAAGTTTTTTGTTTGTGAAAATTGATGATAATTTTTTGCCAAATATTCCTAACATAAAAAAATCCTTTGCTTATTTT
>CAZHAL010000022.1:0-11860 GCA_964530355.1 uncultured Bacteroidales bacterium
CAATGTGTTATGATGGACATTAAGAAAGGATGTGTTAGAATACAGTTGCTACTAGACATTTAATTCCAATGTGTTATGATAAGATTACATATTCTAGAAACAGAAAAAATGTTGCTACTAGACATTTAATTCCAATGTGTTATGATAAAAGGAGCTGGAAAACAATGGAAATACGAGTTGCTACTAGACATTTAATTCCAATGTGTTATGATTAAGAATTGTAAAAGGTTATTATCACCTGTGTTGCTACTAGACATTTAATTCCAATGTGTTATGATTTCAGCATTATATAATAATTCAGCTAATTGGTTGCTACTAGACATTTAATTCCAATGTGTTATGATCTAAAACTTTATATATTCTAGTGCAATAAAGTTGCTACTAGACATTTAATTCCAATGTGTTATGATTATACCACAAAAATCCCTAGAAATCCTGGGGATTTTACTTTAAAACAATAAAAACAAAACCAAGAAAAGGGATTCTTTTTTATATAAAAATTCACTATTTTTTCATTAAAAAAGTCATCCGATTCGCAAAAATAGAATCAAAAT
The DNA here is from genome assembly GCA_964530355.1 of uncultured Bacteroidales bacterium. Classification (GTDB taxonomy): domain Bacteria; phylum Pseudomonadota; class Alphaproteobacteria; order Rs-D84; family CACZYB01; genus CACZYB01. The sequence goes on from CAZHAL010000022.1 coordinate 555, forward strand.
AATTGATATTGTTCGGGTCTTTCCGCCAATTTTTTAGGCTTATCAGATTTATATAGATGTTGAATTTCTCCGAATTGATAATCCGTAAAAAATAATATACAAACATCCCCCGTGCATGGATTGTTATCCTTCAACATTTTAATATATTTCTGAGAATTTTCTTTCGTCCCCGTAAATCTCATATAAACAGAATATTGAGCCATTCCAAAACCGTTATCCAATAAAAAATTACGAAATTTAGTTGCCTTATGACGTTCTTCTGCCGTATCTGTCGGCAAATCAAACATAACCATCATCCACATATATTTCAAGCCCCTTGTTTTAAAATATTGTTCTTCCATTATTTATTTCCTGATTAAATACTTGTTAAAATTAAGATTATTCCTCTTTTCTTTCAACGAAGATACAAAATTCCATATATCATTTTGTATCACGGAATAAAGCTCAGAAAAACCTTCACCGTTAAAAATCTCTTTATGAACAAGCTTTGATAAAACTTCTTTATATTCAGGTCCAAGTTCTTTTTCCCCATCATCAACCCCGTCAAACATTTGATAAACCGTTATATCAACCAACGCCCTATAAGGTTCAATCAAATCATCAACCAAACAAAAGGGATTAAGTTTGTTGTGATGTTGTAATCCGAATGAGGGGTTAAGACCACTTGCAACAACAAACCTTGCAATAGTAGCCCTTATAATAGCATATCCATAATTTAAAAAAGAGTTTATCCCCTTTTTCGATGTATCACGAATAAACTCTTTCCCGAACAAAGCAGGGAAATAAAGTCTCGCAGCATTTGCTTCAACATTTGACGTATCACCGGATAAAACTTCATTATGAAGATTTTTAATTTTATTCTCTTTACCAAGTAATTCTAAAACCTTCGATTGATTTTTAATTTTCTCTTTTACTATTTCCGCCCATAATTGTTTTTGCAAAGGTTTAGAGGAGTTAATTTGTATTTGTTGTATCTCCATTTGTCTTTGCTGTCCAACCAAAGGCAATAAAATACCACTCGGCAAAAAATTCTTTCCGACAACAATCATTGGTATATTATCTTCACATAAACGTTGTAAAAGATTATTTGTGTAAACAACAGACCTTCCTGTTATAAGTAGAGCCAGTATAGAATCAAAAGAAGGAGGATTTTTCACAATCTCTCCTTCCTTCTCTATTTTTAAATTTCCTCTATCAACAGATAACTTTATATTATCTGTCCCTATTTCAATTATATTATGTATCATTTTTTATACTCCATTTTGTATCAAAACCATTATCAACAACATCACCAATCGGTGAAACATAAACTTTTCTTGCCTTATATTTTATCATAGAAGAAGCTGTTGCTCCCCATGATTTAGTATCGGCCTCCTCTTTTGTAATAAAATCAGGACGTAAAAAAACTCTATCATGTATCATATCAATTTTCTTCACTCTGAAAATAATGGAAACTTCATCAGAATGATTTTTAATGCAATTTGATATTACCAAGTCCTTTATACCACTTGGAAGAGAAGCATCATCTTTTTTAAATTCAGCCTTTACCATATCATTTATTTTAAGTTGCATAACTCTTCTTGCCGTCTTATATTTTTTCCGCCACAATGGTTCCCCCTTATTTATCGTTGCCATATAGTTGGAAATAATTTCAACTTTCCAATCACCTCTTTCTTTGGTATAAATCTTATCATTCGGATTTATTTGATAAATATCGGCACAGAAATTATTACCACCGACAAACCATTTATAAGCTTTCTTTGCTTGTTCTTGTAAATCAGATAAAAGTTCCGCTTCTTTTTCTTTTCTGATTTTCTTTTTATCTTTTGTATCATCATCCGGAGATTGCCCCTGACACACATACCATTTTTCATAGGCTTTATGATAATCATCCCTTTCTTGTTTAGTCCTAAACACAGGGACATAAGTTGAAATATCTTTTGCAGAAGAATATAATTTAACTTTTTTTATATTATTATCTTTACAATATTCAAGAAATTGTTCAAAAGTTCCATTTGGTATTTTTTTATTAAACATTTCCAAGGTTTTTTCATGAATATTTTTGAAATCCTTTTCTATCAACCCGCTATCCCTATCATTCTTTTTTAATTTAGCAAATTCTCTACAAACAAAGAATGCTTTTGTATTTAAATATTGCTCCTTTTTATTTTTTTCAAAATCTAACAAACTATACGCAGTATCTTCACACAAAGCTCCGACAGTATTTTTCGTATCTTTCGGATTTTTTAATTTAGGTCTGTATGAGATAACCATATTTTCACACTTTTCAATAAAACTGTGTCTGTCAAAACCTTCAAACGGATTGGAATTATCCTGCATCAATTTTTTACGATAAGATTTTATATCCTTATAATTTTCGGATTCTCTTTCTATTTTATCCGCATTTGTTGATAACTTTTGAAGCTCCCCTCGCGTCATACAAGCAACAGTAAAAGCATCTATTGCATGATGAATATGAGAAGCCCTGTATAAATCTGCATCATCTTTATTCTTATACCAATTAAGCCCCCAAACTTCACGCATAAGGGAAGTCATTTGTCCCGGAAGTCCTATGACACTATTTTTCTTATGTTCTCTGTCAAACAAAACTTTCAGATAACTGATGGCACTTTTCGTCATATACCTTGTGTCATTTAACGCCCTTGCAATAGGTCCGCCATCTTTATTATATTTTTCCATTGCATTTTCTGAAAAACGCCATTTTTTATTAAATGAAAGTTTATTCGCTCTTTCAAGTATTTCTTCCCAATTAAATCTACTATCCGAATTATCGGAAAATGCTTCAAATGGAGTCCTTTCTTTTTTATAATAATTTGCTTCATTATAAGATAAGGTCTTATTCGCCATACTGTCATCCAATGTCCTTGAAAAAGGCAAAATATGTTCTATTTGGACGAGGGGTGAAAATAATTCATTTGCTCCTATTTGTTTTCCTGTATATACACAACATCTGTCAATATCTTTATCGCCTAACTCCTTCCATAATTTATATTTCTGAATATCTTCTCTTGAAGGATGTTGGATACCAAAAGCAGATTTTAATTCATCACAAATCTTATCATTTTCTTTTTTATTTTTTGCTTGTTCATCATTTATTTCTTTAAGTCCCTTTGTCCCAACTTTTAAATCTCTTGCTACTTCAATAGATACAAGTTGAGGTTTACCATACTTATCAATCAAAGCATTCACAACTTGTCTTAGTTGATTAAGTGCAATATGAACAGAAACATTTGTTATCCTTCCGAATTTTTGTTCATCTTTATTTCCTTGTCCTTCTTTAACAGGTAAACAAGACTTACCTAAAACTTCACCGTAATAAGGTAATCTATCCATTTCAATATCACTATCTATATCAGAATGCGACCCATACACTTTTTCACAAGCATCACTGTAAAGCTCCCATTCTTCTAAGTATGGAAGGAGTTTAAGTATTGCTTCTTTTGATAAGGAACCTGTTCCATCTTCCAACGGCGACAATATAATATTTTCTATATTTTCATCAAACAGTTCATAAGTATTTTTTAAATAATCAACAATAACCGCTTCTTCAATCTCATCATCCAAAATCATATCTATAATTTTATATTTTTCATCATCGGAAATTTCAAACCACTTTTGACCGAAACACTTATCTGATGACATTAAAAAAGATGTAATATTCGATTGAATAGAATTTCTTTTTTCATTTTCAAGATTGAATTTGACATCTCTTCCTAATTTCAATTTTTTTCTCAATTCAGAAAAAGTTATCTCACCAAGTTTACTTTTTGCATTTGAAACACCGTCAAAAGTTTTAAGTAGTATTTCTTTTAATAAATTTTTTTGCTCCTCTGATAATTTTTCAGATTTATTCCCAACAATGATTTCAAGCTGATTTATTGTTTGTAATACTCTGAATTTTTGAAACAAAGGGTGAGCCTTATAAATCCTATATTTATCATCTTCAAATATGCATTTACCTCTTTCTTGAGGTTTAAGTGGTCTTTGTATAAATATAGCATTATATAATTTTCCTTTTAATTCTTCGGTTAATACAGAAGGATAAAATCCGACTTGCTTTTCCCAAATAGTCTCAAATTCATTTTCATACATGGCTCTTGTCGGATAAAGGGAATCTTCTTTTAATTTATTACCGTCAAATTGTTCAGAAAATCTTGTCTTAATACCATTTTCATTATTAATTTTATATCTTTCATATAAAAATTGTCCCAAAGTTTTACCATTTAAAGCTCCCTCTAACTTTCTTGTTGCATCCGACAAAGTTCCAGTCCCTTCTTTGTTGTCTTTTTTTATTTCTTTTCTATTGCTTTTAAATCCGCGACGAAGAGAAAGGTTAAACAATACTCTTCCTAATTCAGGTAAAGAAAGTTTATCCGTAACGGCTTTTGCTCTTAATTCATAAGGATTTTTTCTTTCATCATTATTGGAAAAGTCCATACTATTTTCTTTTAGCAATGAACAAAGAAAGCTTTTTCTTATTAAAATTCTGTCATGTCTTTTTCTCGCTCCTCTCATATCTCTTCTATGAACACACAAAGGTTCTAAAGATTTATTATCTCTGCCATCAGGGAATATTCTTACACCCATATCCTCAAAACTTATAATATTATTATTTTCATCAACTTTTACAACCGCCCAACCGCAAGATGTAGAACCTAAATCAAAAGCAAATTTATATCCCATAATAAACTCCTACTTATTTTATTTAACAAAATAATATTAAAACATATTGACAAATGCAAGTTTTTTATTCTATAATAGTATTGTGAATTATTGATAACTAAATTTTTATTGGAATTAAATGTCTAGTAGTCAATAAGAGAATTCACAATTATGAAAGAGGACTTTTTATATCCTCTTTTTTTTATTCCCAATCATCATCCGATTTTTCATATAAAAAAAACTCCCTCATACAAAACAGAGGGAGGCATTATCATCTTAAAACATTCCGTTATCTTGATTTACCTAAATAAGAAGATAAGGAATTACGCTTTCCCATAGCAGAGCGAAGTTCACCTTTTTCCATCAACATATTAAGGAGTATCGTTTCATCAAACAACACACATTCGCAAAGAACCGGTTGAAGCATATAATACAAAACACCCCTTTTAAACAACTTGTTATCCTTATTTGCCTTTAACACATCAAGCGGTATATCAAGCAACTTTTTCTTTTCCTCAACCGTCGCAAATTGTCCTGCATTCTGCTTTGATTTAAACTTTTCCACCTCATAAATTTCCGCCAATAAATTTGCAACAAAGTAAGCCTCATCCGGATTAGTCGCCAACAATTTTACAAAGGACTTTATCTGCTTTTCAATTTCCGGCTTATCCAACTTTGCCTGCAAAAGACGGGATTTAAGTTTGCGGTAAATATACGAAAAACCATTAAATTCCGATTTTTTTAAAGCCTTTTTATCCCGAGCCTCCTGTAAAACTTCACCAACATCAATACGATGATACTCAGGATTAAAAATAATATTTCTAAAAAAATCCTTCTCAAACGGTCTGTATTGGAAATCGGAACCTTTGATAAGTTCTCTAAACCTGTCCTGCACAGATTCTAACGATTTATAATTCACTTTTTTCATAATATAACTCCTTAGATGTTACAACTATACATAAGTTTACTTCTTTTTTGTAAATTTTGTCAAGAGTTAAAACAAGGGCAAAAAAAAACTCCCTCATATAAAACAGAGGGAGGAAAATTTACTTTACATTTTCAGACATTTTCAAAAATTCCTGACACAACAAATCAAAGTCCTTTTTATTTCTTCTGCTACGTTGAAATGCATCAGTATTATACAAATCACAAAGTATGGTAGTTTCATTAAACAACACATATTGATAATCATACGAAAGAGACATTTGATACAATACCGACAACTTAAACACTTCATTTGATTTATGCATTTTTAATATCCGAAGCGGTAAATCAAGCAATTCTTTTCTTTCCGCATCGGTTGCCACCTGCCCCTCATTTTTCTTTGATTGAAAATTTTCGGCATTATAAATATGTGAAAAAAGCTTTACCAAAAAATAGGCATCTTCTTTATCCGTTGCCAAAATATTTACATAATCAATTACCTGCTTTTTTATCAAAACACTTTTGTCTTTAAGACATGCTTTCACAAATCCGACAATCTCATTGTCAACAAGGTTGGCTTTTTTACATTTATAGGACCGCCAATTACTGTTTGCCTCCAAAAATTTATCAAACGTCTTTTCCGGTTTACCCCTGTTTTCATATTCCGTAAAAAAAACAGGTTCGGGTTTCTGGTTACCTAACGGCATAAACAGATCAGATTTATTTTTAAGGAACTCATCAACAGACTTCAACGATTTATAATTAACTTTTCGCATTTTCACCTTCTCCTTACTTTTATTGAACGACAGGATTTTGTGTCGGAGCATTCAAAATATTTTCAAAGAAATTTCCGTCTTCCTTTATTGAAGTAAACGAAGATATAAGAGCATATTTCAAAACCTCCTCCGCAGTTTTTACCGGAATAATTTTAAGTCCGTCTTTTACTACTTGCGGAATCTCCTCTAAATCCTTTACATTTTCAGCCGGGATAAGAACAGTTTTTATTCCCCCGCGAAGTGCAGCAAGCAACTTTTCCTTCAACCCGCCGATAGGAAGCACCCTTCCCCTTAACGTAATTTCACCGGTCATCGCAACATCTTTTCTAACCGGAATTTCGGTCAATGTTGAAACTATCGATGTCATCATACCCACACCGGCAGACGGTCCGTCCTTTGGTGTAGCACCCTCCGGCACGTGAATATGAATATCAATTTTATCCCAAATTTTTGGGTTAATACCAAAGTGCAAAGATTTACTTCTGACATAGGATTTTGCGGTTTCAATACTTTCCTTCATCACATCGCCAAGCTTTCCGGTAAACACCGCCAAACCTTTACCCATCATAACCGCAGATTCTATTTGCAAAAGCTCACCGCCTACTTCCGTCCATGCAAGACCTGTTACAACACCGACGGCATCTTCCGCCTCCGACTTACCGAAATCAAAACGCTTCACACCCAAAAAGTCGGACAAGTTTTTAACTGTAACTTTCACATTACTCTTTTTCGGTTTATCAAGTTTATCCTTATCAAGCTTGAATAAATCAGCCGAATTTTCATCTGTGTTATTGCAAAGTTTACGAACGGATTTACGCATCAACTTATCAATCTGACGCTCCAACCCGCGCACACCGGATTCGCGAGTATAATACCTTACTATATCACGAACAGCATCATCGGTAATCGAAAATTCTTCCTTTGAAAGCCCGTTTTTAAGAAGGACTTTCGGAACAATATGACGCTTTGCTATTTCAACTTTTTCATCCTCCGTATAACCGGAAAGCTCAATAATTTCCATCCTGTCAAGAAGAGGTCGAGGAATATCATAGCTGTTTGCGGTCGCAATAAACATTACATTTGATAAGTCATAATCCAAATCAAGGTAATGATCATTGAAAGCATTATTTTGTTCTGGATCAAGGACTTCCAACATCGCACTTGCCGGATCCCCGCGATGATCCGTTCCCATTTTATCTATTTCATCAAGCATTATAAGAGGGTTATTCACACCGGCTTTTTTCATGGTCGATAAAATTTTTCCGCATTGCGAACCTATATAGGTTCTTCTGTGTCCGCGAATTTCCGCCTCATCATGAACACCACCCAACGACAACTTTTCAAAAACTCTTCCTGTCGCATGTGCAACTGATTTACCAAGGGATGTTTTACCAACCCCCGGCGGTCCCATAAAGCAAAGTATGGTTCCCTTTGCACAACCGGTTCTTTTTTGCACACTTAAAAATTCCAAGATACGCTCTTTTACTTTTTCAAGTGCATAATGCTCATCATTCAAAACTTTTTCCGCTAAATCAATATCGGTTTGAAGCTCGGATTTTTTATTCCAAGGAAGCTCCACTATACAATCAAGATAATTTCTTATCACCGTATATTCCGGAGATTGTGGCGACATCCTTTTTAATTTTTTAAGCTCGCTTTTTGCTTTCACAAGAGCCTCTTTCGAAAGCCCCGCCGCATCAATTTTTTTCTCCAACAAAGAACTGTCCTCATCTTCATCGCCAAGCTCTTTTTGAATAGCCCTCATCTGTTCGTTAAGGTAAAATTCCTTTTGATTTTTATCAATGGATTGCTTAACGCGATTTCTTATCCGCCTGTCCATTTTGATAAATTCAAGCTCCATTTCCAAAAGCATATAAAGTTTTTCCAACTTTCCGATAATACTGTTTGCTTCTAAAATTACCTGCTTTTTATCAACCTTTGTATTAATAGTCATAATAACCGTATCGATAAGAAGTAATGGATTTTCAATCTTTGTGAAATCAGAAATATTTTCAACCATTATATCCTTATAAAATTTAGTATATCTTGAAAAAGCATTTATAATGGATTTTACTAACGACTTAACTTCTTTACTGTCCTCGGCATACTCCAAATCTTCATATATAGGTTCAACTGAGGCAGTCAAATATTGCTTTGATATATCAACGGTTTTTACCCTGACCTTTTGTGTTGCTTCAATCAAAAGCTTAATTGTATTATCCTGTAACCTTACCATTTGAATGATGTTCGCCTTAACCCCCACTTCAAACAAATCCGATTGCGAAGGATTATTGATAGTGCCATCCCTTTGGGAAACAAGGACTATTTGTTTATCACGCTTCATCGCCTCTTCAACGGTTGCAATGGATTTACCCCGTCCTATAAATATAGGGACAAGCATAGACGGGAACACCACTATATCACGAAGGGGCAAAAGACAAATATCGTCATTCACATTCGTGACCTGTATTTTTTCATCTTCCGAAGTTTTATCTTTTTTATTCAATTTCATCTTATCCAACATCTTATTTCCTTTTTGGTTATCAAAGTTAAAGTTAGCAATATTTTTACAACTAGTCAAGTCCAACAGTGTATTATATAAGGATTTAATTCCAAAAATTCAAGTATCAAACCTATTTTGAAATAAGAAGTATGAATGTCCGCGGATTTATTGTAATTGTATTATTCTTAACCGCAGTATTTTCCTTGTTCTGACCGGAGGTATCAAACACAACACGCCACTCTTTATACGGAGGCTGTATAGGTGGCACAATAGATTTCAGCTTCTTTGTATCCGCATTCATAATAACAAAGAAATTATTATCCGGTGTTGCATTACCGCTTTTATCCAAATGGAATTTGTCGCCCGCCTCACCGGAAATTTTGAAAATCAAAGTTTTATTCATAGGATTATGCCAATCCCCCGTTGCCATTTCCACCCCCGCAGGTGTAAGCCACGTAATATCCTTATTCCTTGTTCCCGGAATTCTTTGTCCCTTAAAAAATTTTGACCTGCGGAAAACAATATGATTTTTCCTTATATCTATAACCTTTTTTACAAAATCATAAAGCTCTTTATTTTTCTTCAAAAGTCCCCAATTATACCAACTTATCTTATTATCCTGACAATAGGCATTATTGTTTCCCATTTGCGTGCGCTTCATTTCATCACCGCCCAACATCATAGGAAGCCCCTGCGATAACATAAGAGTTGCAAAGAAATTCTTCATCTGCCTTGTTCTTATTTCATTGATTTTCGAATTTCTTGTCGGACCTTCAACACCATAATTATAACTTTCGTTACCATTGTCCCCGTCACGGTTATCTTCACCATTCGCCTCATTATGCTTATAGTCATAAGACACCAAATCATTCATTGTAAAACCGTCATGCGCAGTTACAAAATTCACTGTGGACCAAGGACGTCTTCCGAATTTATCAAACAGCTCCGAAGACCCGGTAAACCTTGTCGCCATATCACCTATTTGCCCTTCGTCACCACGCCAAAAACGACGCACGGTATCACGATATCTGCCGTTCCATTCGCTCCAACCCGGCGGAAAATTTCCTACCTGATATCCGCCAAGTCCCACATCCCAAGGCTCCGCAATTCTTTTTACCTTTTGCAAAACAGGATCCTGTGACATAGCATTATAAAAATCGGAATCCACGGAAAAACCGTTCCATCCGCGACCCAACGACACCGCCAAATCAAACCTGAATCCGTCCACTTTCATATCAGTCGCCCAATACCGAAGTGAATCCATAGTCATTTGCACAACCCTGGAATTATCAAAATTAAGCGTATTTCCGCATCCCGTAGAATCATCATAATACCTCGGCTCATCTTTCATCAATCTGTAATAATAGGCATTATCAATCCCCTTAAACGAAAACATAGGACCAAGATGATTTCCCTCCGCCGTATGATTGTAAACAACATCCATTATAACTTCAATCCCAGCTTCATGAAACCTTTCCACCATCTGCTTAAATTCATTTATATCCTTTGAATGAAGATATGCAGGCTCCGGCGAAAAAAAGTTCACCGTGCTGTAACCCCAATAATTATAAAGCTTTTTTCTCTCCGGTATAGACCCGAGGAAAAAACACTGCGACGGCAATATTTCAACCGACGTTATACCCAAATCCTTAAAATAACTGATGGAATTTTTATGACACAAAGCCTCAAAAGTCCCGCGTATACGCTCCGGGATTTTCGGATTTTGCTCGGAAAAGCCCTTAACATGAACTTCGTATATAACGGAATTACTACGCCTTGTCTCCGGCTTTTTTTCCATTTGCCATTTATAGTTATTATCCGTCACAACACACTTAGGCATATACTTCGCACTGTCCCGCTCATCAAAGGACAAATCCTTCTCCGGACTGTTTATTTTATATGGGAAAAGCGCACTTGACCAAACAATTTTCCCGAACATAGCCTTTGCATACGGATCAATCAAAAGCTTATTGTGATTAAATCTGTGACCTTCATTCGGAGAATATTTTCCGTAAACTCTGTAACCGTAAAGTTGCCCCGGCTTCACCTCAGGGATATAGCAATGCCAAACTTCATCGGTATATTCCGGCATTTCGATTCGCTCAATTTCTGTTTTACCCTTTGCATCAAAAAAACATAATTCAACCTTTTCGGCATTTCGTGAAAACAAAGCAAAATTTGTCCCCTTACCATCATAATTGGCACCAAGAGGATACGACCGTCCCGGAAGAATTTTCAATTTTGTCATAAAGTCTCCTTACTATTATTTTATAATAATAGCAAATTTTTAGGATTTAGTAAATAGGATTTTAAATAAAAAAAATGGTGGGAAGAACAGGATTCGAACCTATGTAGCCCGAAGGCGACAGATTTACAGTCTGTTGCTTTTGACCGCTCAGCCATCTTCCCAACGATGGATA
>CAZHAL010000023.1:0-11462 GCA_964530355.1 uncultured Bacteroidales bacterium
GATTATGGATTATTTGATTTAAATGCAGATGAATTTATATATGATGTTATAAATGAAAATAAAGATAAGGGTAATGCTATTACAGATATAGATATAAATTGGGATAGATATGATTTTATCTTTTTTTATCGTAATAAAATAACTCTAACAGGAAATATGTTTGAAGATACATCTTCTCAACCTTAGGAAAGTATAATGAATAAGTATGTTATAATATTACTGTGTTTATGTAGTTGTGTTAATAAAGATATTTCTCTTGTGAAGGAATATAAATATTCAGATTATCAGAAAAAGCAACAGACTATAAAAACTTGTTCAAAATTCAACTCAAATAATGCTTCTTTTGAAGTATATATAACAAAAAATAATAATAAGCAGTTAGATTATCCAATAAAACTATTTGATGTAAGTATTGTAAATAATGATATTTCATTTAAATTATTCTCCAACGAAAATAGAATAATAAAACTTAGTGATGATATTGTTTATAATAATATTTTTTCTGAATTATGTGAATGGGGATATTTGCCAAATACATACCATAAAGAAGATATGTATATTGTGGAAGTGAATAATGAATCTTTGGTTGAACAAATAAAAAATGTTTTTGATATTTATTTAAATAAATATGGTATACTTTATAAATAACTAACCTCCTCACATTTGATGGGTATAGGTTATGGAAAGATAAATGATAAATATAAAGAAAAACATATATAATATTTCCTTAGATATTATAAAATTATTTTTAGATGAATGTTTTTATAATTTTGGATGAAAAAATTAAATTTGTTTTGGATAATTCCTTGGAATTTTCTATCGGTTTGGATGCCGAATCTTGTGATACGCCGGAGGCTTTTTCTTTACAATCAAAGGAAAATAATATTTATCTTGTTTACAATAATTTTAACGAGGTATATGATTTTAGTAGAAATTAAAATCAGGAAACAAATGGATACTAACGAACTTACAACTATAAAAAATATTATACAAAAAGCATATCTGCCATTTGGTATGAAATTTAAGGATGATATTTTACAATATTTTTTGGAAACGCCCATATGGGTAAAAAGGGAACATACTTTGCGGGGTAATGATTTTTATAAAAAACATTTAAAACATTGGGACCCGTTATGTTATGAAGGTTTTGTTATATTGGATGGAACAGATTGGGATATATTATATAATCCGAAATTAAAAATGTTTTGTTATGAAAGAATTTCTTGGAATAGTATCAAAGAAGAGTATTTAGAATATGATCCATATGGTTGGAATAACGGAATTCTTGGTGCTATTTTTGACTATCTGTGTTATGATTAAATAGAGGTATATTATGGAAAAATTTGATTTCAAAATGTATGGAAGTTCCGGCGGGGATATCGTTAAAACACTATCTGATAAAAAAGTCCTAAGGATAAATAAGAATAAGATATTATTTGAAAATCAAACTCATTTCATTATTTGTGCATCAGATTATTTTATATCAAATGATATATTGAATAAGAAACTTAAAGACATAGTAAAAAATGATGATTATTTATTTTTCTTATTTGAAAATAATGTTTTTTTTAAATTAAATTTAACAACTCCGGTATTCGAGGAATTTTTTGTCGTGTATAACAGATATGATAAGGAAAGATATTTTTATACTATTGATGGTTTGTTTTTTTTGAATTTTAATCACAAATATGCTGTTCAAAGTTTTGATTGCAGAGGTAAAAATGATTGTTAATTTAAAAGAAAAAATGATTATTGAAAAATATATAAAAAAATCAATTTATAAAATTAAGCCTGTTTCAACGGAGAAATTTGATTTTAAATTTAATGATTTAGATAAAATTATTGATTTATTAACAGATATATTTATGAATTTCGGACTATACGAAAATGACGAACCCAATGAAACAGGTTTGATTTTAGATGATTTAATAGGAAGATTATGGCAGTATAAAAACTTAACGGAGATATAAAATGATTAGCTTTGAAAAAAATATTAACAAAGAAACTTTTGAAATTCATTTGGATGCCGAAGGTATTGATAAGTTGATAGATATACTTGTTAAATTAAAAACATCAGCTCATTCATCTCATATTCATTTACAAACAAAATCCTATGGCGGGAATGAATTATCAGAAGAAACACAGGGTATCGGTAATGAAGTATTAAATCAGCTTGATTTATTTTTTTGGAAATAACTGACTAACCTTCTCCTATATTCTATCTTGAATTTTGTATGTAAAAATAGTATAAATAGAGAAGGAGAAAGTAAAATGAAAAAAATAATAATCCTTATAAGTATATTAATATTCATATCATTTAAAGTCAGAGCAGAAGATAAATTTGTGTTAGTTGAAATAGCTGATATGGATAACTCTTTAATATCTTTGCCTGTTGATGGTTTCAATATTAAAGATAATTTAATTACTTCTAATGATTTATCAAAAAAAGAATGTGAAAATTTAGTAGATTCTATAATATCAGAAGAAAGAAAAAACAATAATATTGTTGGTAATAATTATGTATATCTTTCTCAAGGAACAGTCAGGCAGTTTAATTTTTATTTTTGTATACCAAAATCAATGTGGTTTAGTATGAAAGAAAATGATAATTGGGATTTTGCAAGAGATAAAGGGGGAAATATTATCAGTCGTGATACATCTTCTTTTTTCGAAGCAGTAAAAAAGTGCGGTTTAGATAAAATAGATTATAATCATTTTCCGATTGTTAATACTCCTTTAATCTGTGATAAATACAGTGAGGAAAATCCTGTGCCTGTAGTCGCATCAGATGATTTCTGGGATATTAAAAAGGAAGCTTCTCAGAACAAACAAAACTTTGATGAAGCATTAAGGGAGTTTTTGAAAAAGAAAGAATGAAAAAAATCCCTCTGATTGAGGGAAAAAATTATCTTATATTTTGATAAATCTTGTCCGATACATCATATATTGCGATTTTCTCAGCCAATCTGTCAATTTGATTTTGTAATTGTTCTCTTTTCCTTGGATCAGTAGTATGAGTAAGGAATGATTTATTTTTTTCAATTTCTTCAAGAAGCATACCCTTTATTAAAATATCCATTTTTTTACCCCTTTTTTTATTTTTATAATGATATAGTAACACATATTTTTGTTTTGTCAAGCTGTTTTGTCAAAATAAATTAATTTTATATAGAAAAAGCGATTTTATAAGTATATAATCCCATTCAGGAAAGGGAAAATATATGTATAAGTTTTTGATATTTGTTGTTTTATCGGCTTTTTGCGGAAGTCCTGCTTTCCCCCAAAGAATAAATTCTCCGCAAAACGAAATAAGCCTGACACAGGAGCAAACAATAAATTATATCCATACTTTGATACAACAAAATAAAACAAATCAGGCAAAAAAGATTCTTGAAAATCTTAAACTGTCAAACGAATATGAAACGGAACGCCTTTTCCTTCTTGGCAAATTAGCAAAGGAGGAGGGGGATTTCGATACGGCAATAAAATATTTCAGAACTATTTTGGATACAAATCCGAAACTTGCAAAGGTGCGACTTGAACTCGCATTAACGTATATGATGCAAAAATCATGGTATAGGGCGGATTACCACCTTCGACTTGCCGCATCAGAGGATATCCCGGAAATCATAAATGCAAATATAAAGAAACTGTTGCTTGTCATAAGACAAAATAAAAACTGGAATGTATGGTTTAATGTCGGTATTGCCCCGGATAATAATATAAATAATGCAAAATATGGTGAACAATGTATTAACACTATATTCGGAGTTTTGTGTAACGAGCTTCCCGAACCGGTAAAGGCGGTCGGCGTCAATGTCGCCTTTGGCGGAGATTATGAATTTAAAATTTTCGATTCGCTAAGGCTAAAAAGTGATTTCGCACTTATAAACTCCTCTTATGATAAAAGCAAGTATGACGACCTTTACCTTTCACTTTCAACCGGTCCGAAATGGGTTTACCGAAACGGAGATATTTGGACCGCCGTCACGGCAACAAAACGATATCTGGCACATTCCCAATATAGCGAAAGTTTGGGTTTCAAGATTGCAACCTCATACGATTTTTCAAGGAATCTGTTCGGCAATTTAAACCTTTACCGTTTAAAAAATTATTATGAGGATTATAAGGTGTTGGAGGGCTTTACCGATGGTTACAGCTTATCCCTTACATACCTTATTAACTCATCAATGTATATCAGAGCAAAACAGGGGATAGAGCGTGAACATACCGGTGAGGATATATATTCCAATAAAAAGTATATATACGCCCTTGGCTTTGGTATGGAATTACCGTTTAATTTTACAATGTATCTTGAACCGTCATTGTCATATATTGATTATGATGGTGCCGGCTTTTTTGTAAAAGATAATTCCTTTAAGTTTATAAAGGAACACGACTTAACAAAAAAATATTCACTTTCACTTGCCAATAAAAAAATTGATATATACGGATTTACACCGACAATTACATTTTCCTATACCGACAGAGATTCAAATGTCTGGCAAAAGGAATATGATAAACTGTCCGCAGAATTTACAATCAATAAAAGATTATAAAAAAGCCCCTTTTGCAGGGGCTTGATTTTTAACTTGCTTGCACAACTTGTCGTCTGTATATTTTTGAAAATAAAAATCTGACAAGCGGTTGTATGAAATACATTTGTGATAAAAGTGCAAACGGGAAATTCACAACAACAGTTTGTAAAAACGCAGGAATAAATTCGCTACTCCATCCGCCCGCAGGAATAACCTTATATAAAATCACGGCAATAAATGACATCAACGGACACATAACAGAAACGGTATTTGTTATGATTGCGCGTTCTATTTGTTCTGCTGTTGCCTTTGCCGGATTAAGTTTTTTAAATGTCAATTTCAACGACATAGGACTTCCGATAAACATTTCACATAAAAATGCGATTACAAATTCCAAAACAATTATCGGAACGGGATAAACCCAAGTATGTGTTGAATATGCATTTTTTATAACATTCATTGACATACCGCCCATTTCAATGGAAAGACAGTAAAATACAAAACAATGAACAGTTATAAAAACGGTTAATAACGCAAAAATAATACGCTCAATTTTAGTATTAGGCATAATTTACTCCTTTTATTTCAGTTAATTATAAGTGATAAAAAACGTTTGCCGAAAGATTCGGTTCTGTAATCAGATTTACGTGCGACCCGCACAACATGTGTCATAATTTTTTATACCGCTATATTGTATAAGAATTAAATAAAAAGTCAATAAAAGAAGTGATTAAATACCTATTGCCTTTACATCCCAATCCCTTATATTATCAGAATTTAAAAGGGGGATGTTATGGATATTTTATTGTTACTTTTGTCATCATATATAATGTGGAAGATATGTGATTCGTTTCAAACCGCATCAATGTTTTTAGGTCAAAAAATGCCAATCGGAACACGTGGCGCGACAATCAATGCAATAGGTTCATCTTTGCCCGAATTTTTAACATCAGTAATCGCCGTATTCCATTATTCCGCAAATGACGGAGCCATGTTTGGTATAGCAAATACAACCGGCACGGTTATCTATAACATCACGGTCATTCCGTTTTGCGTTTTTGTAGGTTGCTATTTTTTCAAAAATTTAAAATCACTTGCGTTTAACAAAGCAATCCTTATCCGCGACGGCATATTTTTAATTTTTTTACAATTAGTCTTGCTGTTTATTATATCAAAGGGAAAGTTCACAATGCTTGATTCTTTAACCCTTATATTTTTATATATAATATATCTGATAATTATATTTTGTTTTTCGAAAAAAAAGAAACTGAAACGCTCCGTCAAAAAGGAAATGTCCGCACCGATTAAAAGCAAAGGCTTCATCAAATCCCTTTTGGATATAGACTTATATAACTTGCTGTTTCGTAAAAATGTAAAACAAAACTATACCAATTCGTTTATAGTTTTATTTATAAGCATAGTCATACTTTACTTTGCCTGTAAAATATTGGTTGCAAGAAGTTATAATATAGGTGTCCTTTTTAATATCCCAAGCTATTTTATCGCCCTTACCATAACGGCAATCGCAACTTCACTTCCCGATACGATAATATCGGTAAAGGACGCAAGGATAGGGGAGTTCGACGACGCAATCACAAACGCATTCGGCTCTAATATTTTTAATATAAGCTTTTGTATCGGCTTTCCTATTTTAATTTATAACATAGTCTGTAAAAGTGATATTTATTTAAGCCGGACAGCAGTGGAAAATATCAATGCACTTAAAAATTTGAGCATAGCACTGATAATTTTGATTGTCGCAATTTTCACCGTGCGAAATAAATTTTGGTTTTTAAAGGGTATATTATTGTTAAGCATATATATAATATTTCTGATGTGTGCCTTTTATAAAATTATAATATAAAGGCTTTAAGCCACATCATCCCCGCCGTCGGTCGAAGAATTTCGCTTTATAAAATCGGAAATGGATATAATGTTCCCGTCATTATTATCATCCTTGAATGACAACTCCGGTTCTTCCTCCTTAACATAATCTACTATGTCATAAGGGGTAAAGGTAAGAGAGAAATCAACCGATTTATCATAAAATACCATAACCGCATTAAACGGCACGACAATATGATAGTTGTGGTTATTAAAGGAAAGAGTAATCCCGAATTCCTGCTCATTAACGGAAAGATTTGAATATTCGTGTTGAATTATAATGGTAAGCGAGTCCGGATATTGTTTATAAAGGAAATCCGGAATAATAACCCCCTTTATCGAAGTTTTAAATGTAATATAGAAAAAGTGATTGCCCGGCAGTCCGTTATCCGCCACTAACATAAGAGATTTCTTCACAATCCCTATAAGTGCGTTATCAAGCATTTTGTTGTAATTAAGAAAATCTTCTGTCATAATAACTCCTAACCTTATATAAAAGACTATAAAACAAAAAAAATATGTTTGTAAAGTAAATTTTAGACTTTATTTTTTTTTCAATATATTATATATTATTCCAGATTAAGAATATAGGAACATTATTATGTCTGATAAAATTATAGAAAATATTACAACAAATACTCGTGTAGCCACAATCCAATGTATATATTCGGTTATATTTTTGGGTGAAAAGCTAAGCGGTAAAACTATGCGCTATTTCAAAAATAAATCCTTTTTATCAGAGGAGGATACTTTGGATGATAAATCCGCACAAATAAATTCAAAATTATTTTCTTATTTGGTAAAGGGTATTATCCGTAATCAAGACATTATTGATTCCGTAATAAAACAAAATCTTAAAATTGATATGGAAAAAAATGACCAGCTTGTAATTTCAATTATCCGCGCCGGTGCATTTGAAATTTTATTCCGTGAAAATACACCAACCGGTGTTATAATTGCCGAATATACAAAGATTGCAAACGAATTTTACCCATCTACAAAATCCGGACTTGTCAATGCCGTATTGGATAAAATTGCAAAGTCGAAAAAGGAAGCAAAATAATGAAAACGCCGAAATCCAATATCAGGAATTTTTCTATCGTTGCACACATAGACCACGGTAAATCAACTCTCGCCGACCGATTGATACAGGCTTGCGGTGCTATCAGTGACAGGGAAATGAAGGACCAACTTCTTGATAATATGGATATAGAACGCGAACGCGGTATTACGATAAAGGCTCAAACAGTCCGCCTTAATTATAAGGCAAAAAACGGTCAGACTTATCAGCTTAATATCATTGACACACCGGGACACGTTGACTTTTCCTATGAAGTTTCCCGCTCCCTTTCCGCATGCGAAGGCGCTTTGCTTGTCGTTGATGCCAGCCAAGGGGTGGAGGCTCAAACCCTCGCAAATGTGTATAAGGCAATAGATGCAAATTTACAGATAGAAGTCGTGCTTAACAAAATTGACCTTCCTGCCGCCGACCCTGAAAGAGTAAAACGCCAAATAGAAGATGTAATAGGAATTGACGCATCAAACTCGCTTCTTATTTCCGCAAAAACCGGTTTGGGTATCCCCGATGTGTTGGAGGCTATCGTCGAACGACTTCCCGCACCGGAGGATATGGACGACAAACCGTTAAAGGCTCTTCTCGTCGACAGCTGGTATGATACATTTTTGGGTGTGGTTATGCTTATCCGTGTAAAGGAGGGCACAATTAAAAAGGGGCAATCAATAAAAATGATGTCCAACAATGCGGTGTATAAGGCGGAGCAAATAGGTATCTTTACCCCAAAAATGGAACAGGTTGATGAACTTTCATCGGGTGAAGTAGGCTATATCATAAGCGGTATTAAACAACTTTCCGATTGTAAGGTCGGTGATACTATAACCGATGAAAAAAATCCGACAGATAGCCCGTTGGAGGGCTTTAAACCGTCCGTGCCTGTTGTCTTTTCATCTATGTTCCCGGTTGATGCAAGCGATTATCCCGCACTGAAAGAGGCTATCGCAAAACTTTCCTTAAACGATGCAAGTTTCACGCACGAAATTGAAAATTCAACCGCACTTGGCTTCGGTTTCCGTTGCGGGTTCTTAGGCCTTCTTCATATGGAAATAATCCAAGAAAGAATAAGCCGTGAATTTAACCTTGATATTATAAATACGGCTCCTTCCGTTGCATATAAAATCTATCTTACCAACGGGGAGGAAATGACTTTGATGAATCCTGCCGATATGCCGGACCCAAGCAAGATTAAGTATATGGAGGAACCGCTGGTCCGTGCAACTATTATGACCCCGGACGAATATTTGGGCGCAATACTTAAACTTTGCACCGACAGAAGGGGAATACAGGAAAACCTTACCTATGTAGGCACCCGCGCAATGGTGGTATATAAACTTCCGCTTAACGAAATAGTCTTTGATTTTTACGACAGACTTAAATCTATCAGCTCCGGCTATGCAAGTTTTGATTACGAACTTTGCGAATATCAAGAGGCGGAACTTGCAAAGGTTTCAATACTTATAAACGAAGAACCGGTGGAGGCTTTATCCTTTATCGCCCATAAAACCGAGGTTGAAAAAAGGGGCAGGGCAATCTGCACCAAATTAAAGGATTTAATCCCTCGCCATATGTTCAAAATCCCAATCCAGGCGGCAATCGGAGCAAAGGTTATCGCCCGCGAAACAATCTCCGCATACAGAAAGGACGTCCTTGCAAAATGTTATGGCGGTGATATTTCCAGAAAACGAAAACTACTTGATAAACAAAAGAAGGGTAAAAAGAAAATGCGTATGTTCGGATCCGTAGAAATCCCGCAAGAAGCATTTATCCAAGCCCTTAAAATAGGAGATGAATAATGTCATTTAATATAGAACAGGCTTTTTTAGAAACCGTAATCAATGAATATATGAACAAAGTTGAAAACATCAGACGTTCAAAAAAATCCGCACACTTAATGTATAAGGATTTAGTGTTGTTGAAACAAGAATATGAAAACGATAAATCCTGTCAAAAAAGATTACCTGAGGATGCAAAAAAACTTATATCTTACCATATAAACTGGAATTTGGAATTTTATCAAAAAATGGCAAATGTAAAAACAAATCCGTTAAAAATGTTTATAACAGGTATGGGAAGTATCCATCTTTAATCCGAATATAATAGAAAATAAATTTAAAGGAAAAAAACAAATGACTGATAAAACAAACGAAACATTAAAAAAATATTATATCAATAAAGTGGAAGGTATAATGACATTAAAACTTCCGAAATTTGTAAAATTGAAATTTTTAGAAGAGTTGAATTTCGAATTTATGAATGACTTGTTTTCAGGGATAAGATTACCCCGTGAAAGCTATATGGACATTTATAATACAATACAAAGTAATAAAAGAACTTTGAAATTGGAACAAACAAAACCTGCAAAAAAAATAAACTTTGCAGCAATATTAAAAAGAGAAGGTCGATAAACAAAACGAAAGAAAGATTTATTATGAAAGAATTAAAAGAGTATTATGATAGTTATCTTTGTAATTTAACAAAATTAAAATCATCAAATAAAACAAAATTAAATATTTTATCAAGGTTAAAACTTGAACTTTATTTCGCAGACAGATTGTTGGATAAAACAGAACGCGAAGAAATGGAAAACAAAATATCTGTATTTCAAACATCTTTATTAAATGAGAAAAGCTCTCTCTTTAAAAGGTCAAAATCCAGATAAATAATAAAGCTTTGAAATAATCAAACGAAGTTTTCTTTTGTAAGTTCGGCGGACAGAAAGCTCATAACACCACTGTCCGTTTTTATTACAATGGCACCGTTTGAATCTATGTCCTCAAAAATACCGGTAAAATTTTGATTGTTAAATGATAAATATACAGTCTTATTTATATTATACATATAAGGCTTAATTTTCTTAACTAAACTGTTAAAATTATCACATATAAAGAAGTTAAGGTTTTGAATAATCCTTTTTGCTAAAATATCCGCAAATTCCGCTGGCGAAGTCAGAATATTCGCATCAAAAAGCGACGTTGTGGGATATTTTATCCCCGTTAAGGGATGCTGATTTATATTCACCCCGATTCCGATAATAGAGTAATCTTCTTCCTGTTCAATAAGAATACCGGACAGCTTTTTTACATTAAGAAGGACATCATTGGGCCACTTGATTTTTATATTAACATCAGAGGGGGAAATACTTTTCACACTTTCAACAAGTGATAACGCCGTTAAAAAAGATAGAAGATGGGTGAATTTCTGATGCTCCTTCCCCATCCTTACCGCCATAGTAAAATAAAGGTTGCCTACGGGACTTTCCCAAACAGAATTGGTTTTGGTAGTCTTCCCGCTTGTCTGTTTATCCGCAACAATAATGAAATTATCAATTTCCCTCTTTGAAATAAGGGATTTCGCATAATCATTTGTGCTTTCGACGGATGACAGATGAATAAATTTAAACTTATCAAATTCAAACATAATTTATTTTTGTTTTAAAATTGAAAAGAAAACCTTTAAAAAACTTGGCTGATTTTTAAGTTCATTAAGAAGTTGTTCCAAATTTTGTCTTTTAAGTTCTCTGTCATTTGAAAAAGATTTAAAAACAACAGAATATATGGAAGATTCGGTATTTAAACTGTTTAAAACTATATCGCGACCTCTTATTTCCGAAGTAATATCCCTTATTTGCGTTTTTATATATTTTTTATTCAAATATAATTCTTTAAGTTTATCCCATTTACTGCTTTTATTTACGTATAACATTTATACTCCTTATTTATTTAAGTTAATAATCGCAGTATGATATCACAAAAGGGAATTCTGTCAATCAAATTTTTTATATATATTTAATGTGTAAAGTATTATAAAACAAAAACAGAACGGTTTAGGAAAATTCAAAAAAAATATAAAATTTTGTTGACTCTTTTCAATATAAGTATTACGATACTTTCACTTTATAAAATAGATTCTAGGATCTATCATTTAAATTATTGTAAAAACAAAAAAAAGGATAAGAAATATGCCAA
>CAZHAL010000024.1:0-11418 GCA_964530355.1 uncultured Bacteroidales bacterium
ATAAGGATATAATAAAAGAGTGTGAGGATAATGATATTTTTGTTTTAACCACTTCTGCCTATGAAACACATAATTTTTATTTTATCGGAAGTGATAGGAATATATCAAAAAATCTTGATAATCCAGAAAATTATTCTGCCCCTATTTTTTTAAAAGATAAAATAAATAATAAACAAATGCCTAATTATATTATGGTGCCACAGGACAGAATTACAACAGCTTCACCTACCGGTGATAATGATTATGTATATTATAATAATGGAGGTATGAGTTGGGCTGTGCCATATATGGCTGGGATTTATGCTTTGGCAAAGTCAGTTTTGCCGTCTTTGAAGCCTCAACAATTTTATGATGCAGCTATTAAAACGGGGGATTTAAAAGATATAAATGGGACAATGTGTTCAATTATAAATCCGGTTAATTTAATAAAAAACTTGGATTTTTATAAAGCAAATAATAAAATACAAAATAAATTAAATAACAATATAAACATAGGAACTGTAAATGATAGATAAAAATTTAATTTTAAAACAAATAAATGATGCGAAAACGACTGAGGAGTTGGAGGCGATTAAGGTTTCAATCCTTGGTAAAAACGGTGCTTTGACAAATGCGTTAAAAGAGCTTGGCAAAATGAGTAATGAGGAGCGAAAAACTGTCGGTGCAGAGTTGAATATTATAAAAGAAGAAATTCTAAATGCGATAGACGGGAAAAAATCCACCCTTGAAATGGCAGAGATAAATGCAAAACTTGAAAGTGAAAAAATTGATATAACACTTACAAAACAGGAACCGCACAAGGGGTATGTTCACCCTCTTTCCAAAGTAAAGGAAGAGTTGGTGCAAATTTTTGCGTCCCTTGGTTTCAAGGTTGAAAACGGTCCGGATATAGAAGATGACTTCCATAACTTTACTGCGCTTAATGTGCCTATGTTTCACCCTGCTCGTTCTATGCAAGATACTTTTTTTGTAGAGGGTGGAAATTTACTTCGCACACAAACTTCTTCTGTTCAAATCCGCTCTATGGAAAAAACTGGTGTGCCTATAAAAGTAATAACTATGGGACGCGTTTACAGAAGTGATTGGGATGCGACACATACACCTATGTTTCATCAGATAGAAGGCTTGTATATTGATAAAAATATTACTATGGCACATTTAAAAGGATGTCTTCTTGACTTTTTAAAAATATTTTTTGAAACGGATGATGTGCCGATACAATTCCGACCAAGCTATTTCCCATTTACGGAACCTTCCGCAGAAATGGATATTCGTTGCACTATTGAAAACGGCGAGCTTAAAATCGGGGCGAATGGTAAACGTTGGCTTGAAATTTTAGGTTGCGGTATGGTGCATCCTAACGTCCTTAAATCCGTTGGGGTAAATCCTGATGAATATCAAGGTTTTGCCTTTGGTATGGGAATTGAAAGACTTACGATGTTAAAGTATGGAATTTCGGATATGAGGAAATGTTTTGAAAGTGATACTCGTTGGCTTTCACATTATGGATTTGAAGCGGATGATGTTCCGAATATTATAACCGGATTAAGCAGAAAATAGGTAAGGAGATATAAAATGCGTTTTACATATAATCAATTAAAGAAATATTTGAAAACTAATTTAAGTCCTGTTGAAATTGCGAATGCGTTGACTATGCTTGGACTTGAAATTGAGGAAATTATTGATAAGAAATCTCCGCTTGCCGATTTTATCGTGGGGGAAATTGTTGAATGTTCCGATCATCCGGACAGCGATCATTTACATATTTTGAAAGTAAATACCGGTTCTGAAA
Source organism: uncultured Bacteroidales bacterium (assembly GCA_964530355.1). Taxonomy (GTDB): domain Bacteria; phylum Pseudomonadota; class Alphaproteobacteria; order Rs-D84; family CACZYB01; genus CACZYB01. Next base: position 1,793 of record CAZHAL010000024.1, read on the forward strand.
TACTTGATGTTGTATGTGGTGCGCCAAATGCAAGAAAGGGACTTAAAGGTATTCTTGCACGTCCCGGGAACATTATTCCTGCGGATGGCAGTAAGCTAAAAAAAGGTGTTGTAAGAGGCAAGCCATCAAACGGTATGATGTGTTCTATACGTGAGCTTGGACTTGGCACGGAACACGATGGAATTATTGAGCTTGATGATAGTGTGGTTGCGGGACAAGATGCAATTTCCGCACTTGAAAAATCATATTCTCTTGATGTTATATATGAGGGAAATGTTCTTCCGAATCATCCTGATTATTTGGGTGTTCTCGGTATTGCGCGTGATTTGGCTGCCGGTGGGTTTGGTGAGTTGATTACTCCTGAAATAAAGGAAGTTAAATGTGAGTTTAAAAGTCCTATTACCGTAATAAATAATGCGACCGATGATGCAAAGGAATTTAATACTCGATATATTAAAGATGTTAAAAATTCCGAATCACCAAAGTGGTTGAAGGATTATTTAACTTCGGTTGATATGAATTCAATTTCTGCGTTGGTGGATATTACAAACTTCTGTTTGCATAATTTGAACCGTCCGCTTCACGTTTTTGATGCGGATAAGATAAAGGGCAATCTTGTCCTTGATTATGCAAAGGGAGGCGAGGAGTTTGTCGCCCTTGACGGAAACACCTATATTTTAAATGCCGGTGATATTATTATCAAAGATGATAACGGTATTCAAAGTTTGGCGGGTGTTATGGGCGGGCTTGCTACATCATGCACTATGGATACAAAAAATGTTCTTTTGGAGTCTGCTTACTTTAATCCTGTGGTGATAAGAAAGACTGCGAAACAATTAAAAATCGAATCGGATTCAAAATTCCGTTTTGAACGCGGTATTGACCCTTCTTGCACAATTTGGGGACTTGATATTGCGACAAACCTTATACTTGATATTTGCGGTGGTAAGGTATCAGAAATTTGCAAAACCGGTGCGTGTTGTTTTAGGGAATACAAGATTGATTTCCCTGTATCATACTTTAAGCAACGCGTCGGTTTTGATATAGATAAAAAGGATATGATTGATATACTTTCAAAACTTGGGTTGAAAGTTTCCGATAAAGGCGATGTGTTGGAAGTAATTCCTCCGTCATACAGAGGGGATATAGAAGGAGCGCACGATATTACAGAGGAGCTTGTCCGCGTCTACGGTTTTGAAAAGTTGCCTGCGGTTTCCGTGAAATCGGAGGGGGAAAATTTGACTGTTGATATTGAAACAATTAAGAAACTTCAAATACCTCATATCCTTGCGAATCGCGGATTGACTGAGGTTTATACTTGGTCGTTTATGAGTGATAAAAAGGAGTTTGATACAAGTTCTCCTATAAAAGTGGTAAATCCTATTGTTTCTGATTTGAATGTGATGAGGAAGAGTATAATTCCTAACCTTCTTGACGGAGTAAGGGAAAATCTTTCTCGTTCTATTGCTACGTCTAATTTATTTGAACTTGGTCCGGTGTTTTATGGAAGTAATCCCGGAGAACAACACTTATTTGTTTCCGGTGTAAGACAAGGTCCGACAGCATTTAAGGATTGGAGCAATAATCCCGCGAATGCAGATGTGTATGATGTAAAAAATGATGTGTTTGCGATTTGTCGACTTTTTGATATTGAGCCTGAAAAATTAAGATATGGGACAGAAAATCTTCCGACCTATCTTAATCCATACAAAAGTGCAAGTGTGATTTTTGCAAATAAAGTTATTGGTTATTTCGGGGATGTTCATCCGCTAACCCTTAAAAAATTCGGGATAAAGCATACAAGTGTTGTTTGTTTTGAAATAAATGTTGATGAGCTTCCTCTTCCAAAGGCTAAAAAGAGTATTGCAAAAAAGAAGCTTAATATTTCGGATTTGCAACCTATATCACGTGATTTTGCATTTATATTTGATATGGATGTGAAGGCGCTTGATATTACAAAGGCTGTGAAAAAAGCAAATACGGAGCTTATTTCCTCTGTCCGTATATTTGATATTTATACCGGAGATAAGTTGGAGGCAAATAAGAAATCCGTTGCAATAAATGTTGTGATTGTGCCAAAGGAGAAAACACTTTCCGATGATGAAATTCAAGCAATTTCAAATAAAATTATTGAAAATGTTTCTGCACTGGGCGGTGAATTAAGAGACAAATAATAAAGCCCCGAAATGGGGCTTTCTTTTTATTTTATTAAATTTAATTGAGTATTGTAAAGGTCAATATATTCCGCCGCGGATTTATCCCAAGAAAAGTTTTGATTCATCGCCTGCTTTTTTATATTTTCCCAAATCTTCTTTTCATTTTTATATGTATTTAAAACTCTGTTCACACCATAAATAAAATCGTGAACGGTGTAGTTATCAAATAAGAATCCTGTTGCGACATTATTTACAATAGTATTTTGGAAATTCGCATCAATTATTGTATCGGCAAGTCCGCCGGTGCGTCTTGCAAACGGAATTGTGCCGTAACGCATTGCGAACATTTGAGTAAGTCCGCATGGTTCGAATCGTGATGAATTTATCAACACGTCTATACCTGCAATAAGTTGGTGTGAAAAATCCTCATCAAAATCAATTACCGCGAATTGATCCGGATATTGTTTTGCAATGCTGTGAAGTCGTGGAAGGTAGTTTCCCTGATCCGTGCCCATAACTATCAACTGGATATTATTCATCATAATTGCAGGAATAGCCTCAATCAAAATATCCATACCCTTTTGTTCCGTAAAACGATTAAGCATACCGAAAAGAGGTAATTTCGCATTCTTTAAAATGCCGGCCTTTTGTTGAAGATATTCCTTATTAACCTTTTTATTTGCCAAAGTATTTTTTGAATAATTTTGTTTTATCAACTTGTCGGTTTCCGGATTCCAGATGGAATAATCTATACCGTTTAAAATACCGGTCAAAGAATCCTTTCGCTTTATCAATGTTGATTGAAGTCCGCAACCAAACTCATTCGTTTGAATTTCGGATGCATAGGTCGGGCTGACCGTTGTGATTTTATCGGCGAATGAAAGTCCGGCCTTTAAAAACGAAATTTGGCGATAAAATTCGACCCCGTCTTCGTTAAACATATAATTAGGTAAATCTAAATCCCCATAAACGGAAAACGGATAAACTCCTTGGAATGCAAGGTTATGTATTGTTACAACCGATGCGGTTTTTATTTTCGGATTTTTGCGTTTTAATACCTCTAAATATGCAGGGGTAAGGGCTGTCATCCAATCATTTACATGGATTACATCAGGTGTCCAGTTATCAATTTCGCCTTCTGCAAATTGTGCTGCGACCCAAGAAAATGCCGCATATCTTATGTGATTATCGCCCCATGCATTTCCGCATGCATCAGAGTAAGGGTTACCGGCGCGAAGGAAAAGTTCAGGTGCGTCAATCAAATAAAACTTTATCGGATTGCCCTTTATATTTCCCTTATACACATTTATTTCCTTACATTTGAATTTGTTTTCAAATTTCGCCACCAAGGTCAGTTCGGTAAAATTTTGTAAAATTGATGGAAAAGCCGGCATTAAATAACGGATATCTATACCTGCCTTTTTAAGTGATAACGGAAGCCACGCGCATACATCACCAAGCCCACCAGTTTTATTGTATGGAAATAATTCTGATGTTACAAAAAGTGTTTTCAATTTCCCCTCCTATTCTTATTTTCTTTCTAAAACATAGTCATAAATGTTGCCGATTTTTTGCGGTAACAGATTTTTTGAAAAATTAAGTCTGATATTAGCAGATAATTTTTTTGAAATTTCTTCACGCTTATTTTCATCTATTTCCATAGACCACAATATAGCATTTACAAGTTCATCAATATTTTTCGGATCATAGGTTTTGCAAGTATCACTGTCAAGTATATATTCCGGTGTGGAACCTATGTTTGATGCAATGATGGGACGTCCCAAGCTTTGTGCTTCAAGCAAAGTTATTTGTGATGCCTTAGGTTCAATATTCGTTGCAACATATACATCACTTAACATTAAAAGTGCAGGTGTATCATTGCAATCACCGACTATGTGTATTAAACCCTCTACCCCCAATTTTTGGGCAAGGTTTGTAAGTTCGTTTTTATATCTTTTGTGTTCCTTATATGACCCGATGATAAGGCAACGAACCTTTTGTTTTATATCATTCGGAAGTTTTGAAATTGCCGTGATGATATTTGCTTGGCCACGAGTTTTTTCCATTTTTGCAATGGTTGTTATGATAAAGTGGTCCTCCGGTATTCTTAAATCAGATGCGGTGGAAATAATTCTTTCCGCACTGACATTATTTGCATTATGGACATCGGTATCAATCCATTGCGGAATGATTACGATTTTTTCACTTGGCACTTTATATGCAATTTGAATGTATGATGCCATAAAATCACTTGGGGCAATGATAATATCACCCTTTGCAAGATAATTAACACGACTGTTTGTTAAATGCCAAAATGTCTTTTTATATATTTTTAAAAATGAAGTTATGTAAGGGATGTTAAATATTCTTGAAACCTTAAATCCGTAAAACGAAGATTGAGGTGTGAATGTATGCATCATTGAAATTTGCCTATCGCTTACAATTTCAGATATGCGCTTCATATTCCTTCGAATTACAAAAAAATCATTTGAATTTACAGGAAGCTGGATATGTTCGATATTATATTTCCTTAATTCCTTTACCATTTTTCCACCGGCGGAGATAACGGTTATATTAAAATCTTTCTCACTTAAAATAGTGGCAATATCAATGACTGATTTGTCAATAACCCCGCTTTCCAATGATGATGTAATAATAAGAATATTTTTATTTTTTAGCATTTAATGTCCTTCCCTTTTAAAACTTCCTATATAATACTTTTTAATTATTAAATTGTCATTAAAAAATTGTATTTTTTTTATTTTGGAATTTAGTCTTTGTATAAAAAAATTTTCATACTTGAATTTATAGAAATTTTTGCTATTATTTTGTATAAATTTAAAGGAAATAAAATGAAAAAATTATTTGTTTTTATTTTTTTAATAGTTTTCGGATGTGGTGTATTCTTCTTTTTGAATACGGAATCAAAGGCGAATAATTTAGATAAAATCTCGCATTCTTTGCTTAATATACCATATTCAAGGGACCCACTTGGGGAAAACGGCGGGATTGATAAGGACCCTATTTATCGTTTTGACAAATTTGACTGTTTAACATTTGTTGAGACTGTGCTTGCTCTTACATTCAGTAAAAATCCAGATGATTTGGAAAATATTATAAAAAGAATCAGATATGAAAATGGGGAAGTTGATATAAAAAAACGAAATCATTTTATAAATCCCGATTGGATACAAAACAATTCCGACTTTGTGAAGGAGGCTACGAAATCCGTGGCGGATAAAATAAATTCCGATATTTCCGTTTCCAAAATAATGCTTGATAGAAAAACATGGTTTAAGAAAAATTATAATATAGATGTTAATGTCGCGGAAGAGGAAGCTTTGCTTGATTATATCCCGCTTGATACCTTACTTGAAAAAGAAGCAGAACTTACAAAGGCAATTACGGAACCTATGATTTTAAATATTGTAATTTATAAACCGGCATTCAGAAAAAGATATGGTTCAGAGATAAATACTTCGCATATAGGATTTTTGATTCCGACCGAAAACGGACTTACTTTCAGACACGCATCTTTTCATAAGGAAAAGGTTGTGGACGATGAATTTTTCCGTTATTTAAGAATGCTTAAAAAATACAAAATGTATAAGGGCATTAACTTCTTAGAAATAAAATTTTAATCCGGCGGTAAAGTTGATACGTGCCAAATCTGATAGTTCCAAGTATTTATAATCTACATCCTTGTATAAAATATATTCGCCACCGATTGTAAATTTTGAATTTTCACGCATTTTATACATAATACCGGCTGTAATTTTACCATAGAATGTATTCTTTGCTTCGCTCTTGCCTTCAAAAAGCACCGGTTTATTATTACTCATCGCGATACCGAAATCGCCAAGTTCCAATCTTGCCATACCAAGACCAAAACCAATATATGGAACGAACAAAGAATCTATATCCAAAATATCATAAATTAAATTCGCACCCAGATTATATGTTTTTAAATTTTGATTATAATCAATCAAAGTTATACCATTTTCATGTGGTGTCGGTATTTTATCATTTTCAGCATAACCGAGTTCAAATTCCATATTCATATTATCATAGATAAAATTACGGATACCAAAGTTTGCATACATATTTGATGAGATATCCGGTTTCATTGTTGCACTTTCCCTATCCATAATTCTTTCTGAATTATAGTTTTCAAGATTACTTATTCCCAAACCGAAACCGATATAGAAACGATATGTATCGTTTTCATCATTATCATCCGTGTCAGATATATCAGTTTGATTATCCTTAGTTGTATAAGTGCTTATTTCCGTTATATTAGTAGATGTTACATTATTTGTAGGAACACCCATATATTTATTATCAACACCTATTTCCTGAATATCATAGATTGTTTCGATTGTATAGGCTTGTTTCTTTTTATTTTTTAAGTAATTATTATAAACATAATCGACATAGTAATTGTCATAATGGACATCATCTTTGACCTTATCTTCCTTTATAATAATCTTATTGTCTTCTATAATAATTTCATTTGCATACGACAAGGTCGGTAATGCAAGCACTCCTTCTATCACACATAAATATTTTAATAATTTTTTCATAATATCTCCTTACAATTTGAATGCAACACCTATGCTGACACCATAATGTTTCCAGCGGGCAAGCAAAATTGAATCGCTGAAGAAATAGCTTTCACCATCAGATGTGAAGAGTGTTGTATCTGCATTTTTTTCCTTTATATATTCATAGTTTACACCAAGGGTTAATGCAATACTGTTTTTAATAAGGTATTTATATTTTGCATCAAATGAGAAACCCCATGCTGAACCGCCGTCATCAATAAATGACGGATCGTGGGCCCAGTCGTCTCTGTTTGGCCAGTTTCCCCATACTTTATATGAAGGTTTGAAAAGTTCGGTATAGATATGAAGCATTTCGCGGTTGCTTATCATTCGTTCCATATTAAGACCGACAAACGGACCTTCCCATGTAACATAATACATATGGGTTATACCTTCTGTTGTGGAAGCACTTGATACACCACCAAAAGCCTCTAACAAGTTTACACCATCCGTACCGGCCCTTAAACAAACATCATTACCGCTTTGGGCAGTGTAACAGAAATCTTCATCTGCTATCTGCATACCGTAATAAAGATTATCAATTATTTGACCATTGATTGTTACAGAACCAGGGATAAACATATCTGCGTCCGTAACGGTTCCGCTTATTTCCTCCCCTTCTTCGTTAGTATAATAAAGATCACTTGCGGTTAAGCCATGATCCTTTAAATTGATACCGCCTTCGCATATATCGTAATCGCCGACATTATTACAGAAATATTCCAAATAAAACGGTGCCGGAGCAGTATGATCGGACATTTGGAATTTTTGTTTCTTTCTTTTATATCCAATCATAGGAGTAAGTTCAAATCCCGCCCACTTATAAACATTTCGCATACCGATGGACAATGATAAATCCCTTAATGCCGCATCACCGGTTCCAAGGGATATAAGGTGAGCTTCGTTAAAAATATCATCATCAGATGTGCGGGTGGTTGATGAACTTCCGCTTCCATAGGTAAAGTTAAATACATATTGACGATTTTTTATCATAAAATCACGTGATACAGAGAAGAATTTTTCGGTCGTTTGCATTTCGTCCCAATTCAAAATAGAATGGACGTCATTTTCAAACATAAATTGGCCTTCGCCCTTTTTATATGTAATTTCAAATTCCCATTTTGAGGTATCATGATTTACACTTTGATAAAAGGAGTTATATGGACTTGATGACTGATTATAAGTTGCAGTAGTCTGATATTGCATATATGGGTCATAGCCATTATAATATTTTGGTTGTTGTGTCGGTTGCGGAGCTGGAACCTTCTTTTTTACGGGTCTTGCTTCCGGATATGATTTATAATAATCACTATAAAATGTGTCATAATATATAGGCGAGCTTTCCGCAAAAGCCGGTTTTTGAATACAAAAAACAAGCCCAAATACGCAGGCTACTCCTAAAAATCCTATAAACTGTCTCTTTTCTTTCATTATAAATTCCTTAACTCTGGAAAGTATTATAACATAAAATTTACTTAAATTCTATATATTTTTTTAGTTTGAAATAATTAAAATTTATCTTGATTTTAATAGGCAGTTATTCTAATATTATTTTAATATTATACTTAACAACTTAACAGATTAAACGGAGGTTATAAAAATGACTGGTATAATGGAAGGTAAAAAAGGTATAATTTTTGGTGTGGCAAATAATATGTCCATGGCTTGGGGTATTGCGCAGGCTGTTCATGCAGCAGGTGCAGAAGTTGCTCTTAACTATATGGGTGATGTTATGGAAAAACGCGTTCGTCCGCTCGGCGAAAGCATAAATGCTCCTATTATTATGCCTGCAAATGTTCAAGATGATGCATCTTTGGACGCTTTTTTTGCAGAAGTTGAAAAGAAGTTCGGTAAAATCGATTTCTTGCTTCATGCGGTTGCTTTTTCAAATAAGGCGGAGCTTTCAGGTCTTTATGTTGAAAATACAACAAGAGAAAATTTCAAAAACACTATGGATATTTCAGTATTTTCATTCACTGATCTTTGCCGTCGTGCATCAAAAATTATGAACGAAGGCGGTTCATGTTTGACCCTTACATATCTTGGCGGTGAAACATATATTCCAAATTATAATGTTATGGGTGTTGCAAAGGCTGCATTAGATGCATCCGTTCGCTATCTTGCATCTGATTTAGGTCATAAGGGTATCAGAGTTAACGCAATTTCTGCCGGTCCTATTAAAACACTTGCTTCATCAGGTATTGATGATTTCAAGTTAATGATGAAATGGAACGAATACAATTCATTCCTTGGCAGAAATATGACATTGGAAGATGTTTCAAAAGCTGGTCTTTATATGCTATCCGATATGTCAAGCGGTGTTACCGGTGAAGTTCACCATGTTGATTGCGGATATCATTCACAAGGTATGGTTAATCTTGATTATGTTAAAGATTCCGGTGATTTACTTATTGAATATGCAGGAAGACTTGAAAACAAAGACTAATCTTTATCTGATAATTATGAAATCCCCTTGTAACAAAGGGGATTTTTTATTTCAAAAAATTTTTAAAACTTATATCAATATTCAAATTACAGAAAAATCATTTTACTTTTTATAAAAGTATGTTATAGTAAATTTCAGGTGTAGCGAATAGCTGCATTTAGTATCAGTCTAGCGACGATACGGGCCTTCAACAGCTCTAAATAAACAAGAGTATTTGTAGTGAAGATACCCTGTGGTATCTTTTTTTTATACAAATATTTTTAATAAGATGCCCATCCATCTTTTGATGGTTGGGTAGTCATAGGAATACAACAGAAGTAATATTTATTACTTTAAACACTATGAGATCATGTTTATTTGATTGTTGAACTGCCCGGCCGCTATCTCTGATATGCGGGATTTTTTTTAAATGGGAGAAAG
>CAZHAL010000025.1:0-10994 GCA_964530355.1 uncultured Bacteroidales bacterium
TTTCAACAAATGGTTGATGAGGCGGGACTGACCGATAAGTTTGAGATAGATTCTGCCGGAACCGACGGCTATAATGAAATGGCTCACGAGGGTATTCATTACGGAACACGTGAAATGCTTACCCAAATGAAAGTCCCATTTACCGAGCATTATTCAAGAAGGATAAGAAAGGAAGACTACAAAAAATTTGACTATATCATTGCGATGGATGAAAGCAATGTAGAGGATATTCAAGCCCTTATCGGTAAAGATACGGATGGTAAAATAAGTATGCTTTTGGATTACACGACCCACCCTCGCAAAATCAAGGACCCATGGTATACCGGCAATTTTGATGAAACTTACTGGGATGTTGTCGACGGCTGCCAATCATTCCTTAGCTATTTAAAGGAACAAGGGAAAGTGTAGGATTTAAATTTTATCAATACAAAGTTTACGTTACATTCCATTTGATTTATACGAATTAAAATCCGAATAAAAATGTTATACCTAACGAACTTATTTTTTTAGGGAACTCAAAGTTTGCATTTTGTGGAGTTACTGGTGTGTCTATAAATCCATGTATTTTAATATCATCTAAAGTTACATTTGTATTTCCGGTCATATATGTTATTCTTATACCCTTCATAAATTTATTTTCTTCTTTCTTTTTATTACTTGGAAAATATTGAAATCCGATACCGTATCTTATAATTGATTTAATATGTTCAGACATATAAAGACCATATCCCAAATCAACCTCAGCATCAAGAAAGTCAGTATCATAATTAAGCTGACCGAATGCTACACTTCCGAATATGGAATAATTAAAGTTTATATTAAATCCGAGATTTAAGTATGCGTATTCTTTATACAGTAATGGCAATTCTACATCTATATGATGAGATGAAAAATAAAGCTCTTTATAATCAAATTCCATTTTAGCTTTAGGCAAATATAAATAATTTAACAGATTCAAACCGCCTCCGACATATAAATATTTATATTTGTAATCAAAACCCAAATGTAATAAATCTATTCCATGAATACCATTTCCTATACTACCGCCCAGTCCAAAGAAAGAGTTCATTGTTTTAGTAGGCGTTTTGGAAAATTTCAATCTTTTTGCCGGATAATATTTTGTTTCACCACCTTTTAAAGTTATAGTATCTTCAATATCATAAAAACCATCCTTTTTAAATTTTAAATTATATTTGTAATCTGCTAATAATAAATTTTTTCTATTTCCTTTTAACTCTTCATCATCAATATATATTTGTATGTTGGGATTAAGTTTTTTTAATGCACTGAAATCTAAGTTAGCAGCCTTCTTTTCCATTTTAATTTCCAAAGTATCTGGAGAATCTTTGTAAAATATTCTGGTCTTCTTCTCTTGTATTGCTTCATCACTTTTGACTTCTATTTCGTAATTATCTCCGAATATAGCGTTAAACTTTACCGGTTCAATACCTCTGTCAATACCATTTATAAATATACGGGCATTTCCCACATTTGTTTTTATTTTGATTTCTTTAGAATCTTTTGCCAGAGTTTTTTCTATTATATTTGATGACGGAACAATAAGTGTTTCCGATACATCTTTGTAATTATCTTTTGTAATAAATAATTTATGCTTTCCATTACAGATATTTCCGAATTTGATAGGAGTTTCACCTTGATATTTTCCATCATCTATGATGACTAAGGCTTTTCCCGGATTTGTTATAATTGATACAGAAGAACCGATACAATCTGTATCACCATATGTTTCATTAAATATGTAATTAGTTTTGTCGTTAAGTTTTATATTTTCAAGACGGATTTTTTCTGTTTCATACTCTTTTATTGGATATTTATAACAAACATAACCGATATATGAACCATTTTCTCTTGTAGTTTTAGGTTCGTCAAATTTATCCAAACCTTTTATTCTTATATTACCCAAGGAGCGTTCTTTTGTTCTTGATGTTCCTGAAACACTTGTTTCATCAGAATAATACTCACTTTGAGTATCCATTAACACACCAAATAATCTTGTAATCTGAGAATTAAAATCTTGTTCTGCTTTATCTATTGCATCTTCGGCACTTTTATCAGAATAACCTTTACCCATAAAATACTTGTAATTTGTATCCTGAGGCAAAGAATCATCCCCGCATTTTGCCATAACATTAGTTGTAGTTAATACAAATAAACAAAGCAGAACAAGTTTCTTCATATCGGATTACTCCTTTATGTTTTTTGAAGCATCTTCCGGATATTGTTCCTTAACCATATTATCCCATTGTTGATCTACTTTTTTCTTAAAATCATCAGAAATACCTTTATTTTCATTTAAGGTTCTGTCAATAGCTTTTTTCAAATCACTTTCTTTCATTTTTATCCTTGCAAAAACAGAGTAAAACATTTCTTTGTTTCCGTTTGCATCAATAGTAGATAATACCTTTTCCCAATAACGTTCCGAAGGCAAAGCCATACTCATAACAGCTTTCGCAGATTCCGTTGAAACAAATTGAATTTGATTTGTATCAATGGTTATTCCTTCCTCTGCATTTTGGAAAATGTAAGTTAAGTTTTGATTTATTGCTCCTGCAATAGTATTTTTTGCATTATTTTCTGCAATTCTGTAACCCATAGAAATATTTGCTTTTTCAGCAGGAAGCTTTGCTTGTCCTAAGAAATATAAATAATTTTTATCACTTGTTAAAGGTGTTTCTTCTTTAATCCAAGAAGGTCGACTGGATCTTGAATCACTTCTTGAAATAACCTTATCATCAGTAATTGAAGAAGTAATTGTTGAAGTGCAACTTGCAAGCAAAATAGCCGGAACTATAAATAATTTTTTATTCATTTTTTCTCCTTTTCTCTTTTTAGTTAATTTTTATGTAATTTATATTAGAAAGCTCTATAAAAAAAGTCAATAAATATTTAAGAAATTAAACCTGCTGATGTATTACCGAAAAGAAGAAATTATGTAGAATGGTGCAGGATATTACAGGATTTCCGAGTTAATAATTGGAAAGATATTAAGATAGCTAAACACCCATAATATTATCAGTCCAAAGTTCACACTGTGTCATTATTGTATCAATAGCATCTTTTTCATTCTCTGGTGGGTAATGGTGTTTCTTTAATAACCGTTTAATCATCATTTTCATTTTTGCACGAGCTTGTTCCTTTAATTGCCAATCAATAGTTTTATTATTTCTTAATGCATCAGTAAGTTCCTTTGTTATAGCAACAAGCTCTTCATTTTCGTAAAAATCTCTTACAGCTTGAGGTTTTGTTAAAGCATCATAGAAAGCCAATTCATCAGAAGATAAACCTAAATCATTACCTTCCTGTTTTGCAACAGCAATTTGATTTGCGATATTTTTCAACTCCTCAATAACTTGCTCATTGGTTAGTAATCCATTCAAATACTTATTCATTGCAGTTTGAATAATTTCACTAAATTTTTCTGATTTAACAAGATTCGTTCGTTTATAAATTTTTATTTGTTCATCAATAAGTTTTTTCAACATTTCTATTGCTAAATTTTTATATTTCATTTTAGCAATTTCATCTAAAAATTTTGGATCAAACAAAGAAAACTCTTCTTTTATATCAGAAAAAAGATTTATAACTCCATCACTTTTTATACTTTGTTTTAGGAGTTCATTTATTCTTTCATTAACCTCAGTCAAAGAAAATTTTTTGTTTTCATTACCATTTGATATTATTCTTAATGCAAGAGTCCTTACAGCATCAAAGAAAGCTGCTTCATATCGTAAGTTTTCTTCAACTATAGATGAGCAAAGAGATAAAGCTTGATGAAGCATTAAAGCTTCTTTTTCAAAGGTTTCTATTTTATCTTTCTTATTAACACTTATAATAAAATTAACTGCCCCGGAAATAAGTTGTGCTCGCTCTAAATTAGAGCAGTTCATAAATGCAGAGTAATCAAAACCATACAATAAATCACGGCATATTTCCAATTTTTCAATAAATTTTGGATAAGCAACATCTGTAATGTTTGTATTTCCATAATTATTTCTATCCCTTATAGTATACTCATTCATAGCTTGCTTTAATGCTGTAGCAATCCCAACATAATCAACAATAAGTCCACCTTCTTTATCCTTAAATACTCTGTTTACACGAGCAATAGCCTGCATTAAGTTATGCCCTGACATAGGTTTATACATATACATAGTTGCAAGAGATGGGATATCAAAACCAGTTAACCACATATCAACAACAATTGCAATTTTCAAAGAACTGTTATTATCTTTAAATTTTGTTGCTAACTCTTTCCTATAAGTTTTATTACCAATAATTTTCTTCCATTCTTCAGGATCTTTATTTGTATCAGTCATAACAACTGCAACTTTATCTTTCCATTCGGGACGAATCTCTAAGACTTTTTTATATATATCAATTGCAATTGAACGCGAATAAGCAACAATCATTGCCTTTCCGGTCAATAAGTTCTGACGATTATCTTCATAATGAGAAATAATATCACTAACCAAAGAATTTATTGTAGATGGATTTCCAAGCACAGCCTCCATTTGACCAAGTTCATGTTTACTTTTTTCAATAACTTCCTCATCAGCATTTAATGCCATCAACTCATATTCTTTATCTATCAAATCCAAAGTTTGTTTATCAAGATTAAGTTTTATAACACGACTTTCATAATAAACCGGACGAGTTGCGCCATCTTCAACAGCCTGCGTCATATCATAAATATCAATGTAATCACCAAAAACTTCTCTTGTATCTCTATCTTTTGAAGATATAGGTGTTCCGGTAAATCCGATATATGTTGCATTAGGAAGACTATCTCTTATAAGTCTTGCTGTGCCGATTTTTTTCTTTCCTGTTTTTTCATCAAATTTTTCAGACAAACCATATTGACCTCTATGTGCTTCATCAGCCATTACAACAATATTTCTTCGTGTTGATAAAGGTTCATCATATTCCTCAAATTTTTGCATAGTGGTAAAGAATATTCCATTTGCTTCCCTGCCGGATAATAAATCCTTTAAATCATCTCTGCTTTTTGCTTGTTTTGGTTCTTGCCTTAAAAAATCCTTACACTTTGCAAATTGCTCATAAAGTTGCTCATCCAAATCATTTCTATCCGTTATAACAACTATTGTTGGACTTTTAAGTTTAGATTGTAACAAATGAGCATAAAACACCATAGATAAAGATTTACCACTTCCCTGAGTATGCCAAAAAACACCGGCTTTACCATCAGTCTTTATCGCTTGATCTGTAGTTTCCACAGCCTTATTTACAGCAAAATATTGATGATAAGCACCAAGTATTTTTATTTCCTTTTTTCCATCATTTGAAAAACAAATAAAGTTTTTAATAATATCAAGCAACCTGTCTTTCTTAAAAATTCCCTCAAAGAAAGTATCAAACGAAGCATGGGATTTATCCTCAATCTTACCATCCTTTGTTTTCCATGCCATAAACCTTTCTTCATCAGATGTAATAGTTCCCGCCTTTGTTGTCAACATATCACTTATAACACAAATTGCATTATATACAAACATAGATGGTATTTCGTATGTGTAATTTCTTATTTGCCTATATGCTTCAGACACATCAGTTTCCATACGTGACGGAGATTTAAGTTCCATCAATACAACAGGAAGTCCGTTAAGAAACAAAATCACATCGGGACGCTTTTCGCTATTTTCAATAAAAGTCCATTGATTGGCAATTATAAAGGAATTATTTGCCACATTTTCATAATCAACAAGATAAACTATATCATGCCTTTCTTCACCATCAATTATAAAGGAAACATCAACCCCATTTTGTAAATAGTCCATAAAGATTTTATTCTTTTGAACCAAACTTCCATTTTCAATGTCTTTTAATTTCCTGATTGCATTTTTTATTGCAGAATTTGGTAAACGTTTTCCATTTATTTGATAAAGAGAGTTTTCCAAAACCTCTTCAAATAATGGAGATTTGAAGTTGCGATCAACATTCGGACCATAAACATACTCCCACCCCATATTTTGAAAAAGCTCTATAATAGCAAGTTCATAAGCATTTTCACTTACAGGGTTAGTGTATGTCATTTGTTAGTCCTTTTTATTTACTAGGTTTGGGTTTTGACAGAGGATTTTTAGATTCTGCTGGAATAGGTCGTTTACATCCTGCTATAGTTTTTGATATTTTAATAGAAGAACTAGGCTTATTTCTTAAAGCTCCATCTTGTGCAATTGTAATCTTCTTATTATTTCCCATTTTTATCTCCGTTATTAGATACTTTTGCTTCTGCGGGTTTATTTCTCAATACACCTTCGTTTATTATTGATTTTGAAGGAACATTCTTAATTGCACCATTCTTATCTTTAGATATCGTCTCTTTGAATTGCATTCCATTAGCAGGTTTATTCTTTTCTAAACCATTTAATCTTACATTTTTATCCATATTATTCTCCTTAATATTTAATTTATTAATAACTAAAATAGCAAAAGTAAAAAACAAAATAAAAGCAATAATAAAACAAATTCTAGCAACACTATTACAAAATGAAACTAATTTTCCATATATTGTTTTTCTCCATTTTCTTAACTCATTATCCTTTTCAATTAAAGATATTTGCTTATTCCAAATATTACCTAAACTTTTATTTTCTATTTTTATATCCTCAATAGAGCAATATGATGAAAAATATAATGCAATTAAACTGCAAAAATCTAGGAAAACAGAAAACCAAAATGTCGGTAAATATCTTATAATTTTTTCTTCTTTTAGTAAATATGAAATAAAAGCAAAAGCCACTGTCATAAATCCAAATGAACCAGTCAAAATAATATTATCACATTTTGCCTGCTCTCCATTTGCAACCCTATCATTATCTTCTTTTAGTGAAGTATAAGTATGATAAACATAATCTTTTGATAATCTCATTTTGTTACTCCATATTATTTATTAGGAATTATAGCAGAAGTTGGAATATTTTCAACATCTATTTCACCATTCATAAGTTTAGGTAAAAGTGTATCACGAAGTTGGGTTAAAGCTTCATTTTCAAAGCAATTATATGCAATATTTTCATACATTGGTTTCGCAATAGCCTTATATTTATTGATAATATTACTTTTTGGTAAATTAATTTTCAGCTGTTCTATATTTTGTTTATTTATATGTTGTTGTGCTCCACCAGTTTGATGAGAAAGAATTTCTTTAATATTATGACAAATATACGGATATATAAATTCATATGGTAGTTTTTCGTTTTCTATAATACCTACTACAGATTGATTCGCACAAGATGCAATTTCTAATAAACTTATTTGACCTAATGTTGCTCCAGTAATTGCTAAAACCGTTGTTTTAGCTGGAAGTAGTTTTGTCGCAGATTTGGATAAACCTAATTCTGTAATATATTCACTTGGCTTTGTAATGCGGTAATTATTTACTGCTCCAGAATTTATCCATGGAATATTACCATTCCAATATTCACTTTTTACTCGGCTTGGAGTCCCTCCTAGTTCACATTTGCAAAGTTCTCCTATACAAGTTTCTTTCTCAACTTCATATCTATTATCAACAAACCAAGATTTGAAGATTGATTGAGCTTGGAGCTCTAAGTTTTCATTTATCTTATTATTTAGCTCAATCTTATCATCCAACGCACCCAACACCTTTGCTATTTTTTGTTGGATATTAATAGTAGGAAGAGAAATTTCAAAATCTTTTATTTGTAACGAATTAAGATTTTGTTGAGCACCTCCATTTGCCATAGAAGATAATATTTTATGTCTATTAAATAAACTATAATACACAAATCTATAGTCAGCAACTTTTTCATTTATTTCTAAATTACAACATGCTTGATTTGTTGTTAAAGGAATCTTATTAACAGCAATATTTCCTGCTGTTGCTCCATACATTGCAACAATGATATTATTCTTTTTAATCCATTTTGCAGGACTATTTTTTAATCCAATCTCAGTTATATACTTTTCAGTATGATATATTCTATTAAAGCAAACTTCTTTTGTATTTAACCAAGGAATATTGCCTCCATTATAATATTCCGACTTTGTACTTTTTGGTGTTCCTCCACTTGTAACATTGGAACATATATCTCTAATTTTGCAATTTTTCCAGTTATTTACCATTTTTACTCTTTTCATTTTGTATATTTTCATGACCAATTATTTCTATTACATCTTTATATGCATTAACCCTTTCTTCTGGAGAAACATAATCTCCACTAAGGATTCTGTTTATTACATTCACAACAGATTTACACTTCATTAAATATTCTTCTTTAGTCATTTATTTTTCTCTTAATCTATATTGTTTTTATAAGAAATATAACTGGATGATTTTTTCAAATAATCTAATATATTTTCATATTTATCTTGAGAATAAATAATACTATCTTTTGCCATAATGATAAAATCATCATTAGATCTATTCTTTCTTGTATATTCAAAATTTCTTTCATATAGGCGAAAACAACTATTTTCTTTTATATATTGTATTGTATGTTCAATATTTCTCTTATCAAATTTTATATTTGATATTGTTTTTATCTTAAATCCAATATCAGTTAAATGATAATCTGTTATAAAAGAATAACCTGGATGCCCAATAATAACATTGTTGTCAATTTTTAAATATATACATGGAATATTTAAGATTTTTTTAAAAGTTTGTACAGGAATACTTTGAATAGAATAATTCTCTATAATACCTAAATCTATAGCTTTCATTCTTGCATTAACATTTTTATCATTGAAAAACCATCCCAGACTATCATCACAAAATTTAAATATGTCATTTTGTAAAAACTCTATTGTATCTTTATCTAATATTTTTAATAAATTAATGGCTCTTTTATTAATAGAATTTTTGTTTGTGGATTCTTCAACAAATATTTTTGCCCACATTTTTAATAGATCTTCATCACTTGTTTCAGAAGAAGCTTTTTCTATTGCTAACAAATTATCGGTATCTTCTAATTTTTCTGGTAAAGGTTCTCCTTTTTTTTCTCTATTCAACATCTCTTCTACTGTATATTTTATAAAATTTCTTAAATTTTTTTCTTCTTGATAATTTATACTTCCAAATAAAGAATTTGGATTAGATAATTTTTCATTATAATTTTTTGCAACTTGAATAATTCTTGAAGAAGCTTCTGTAATTAATTTTTCAGTTTTTTCATAAGGTATTGTTCCATATTTTATTCTATCTCCTAAACAGGCAAAAAAATGTCCTAAACCTTGACCAAATGTTCTAACACCATCACCTATACCTTCACCAGCAGATTCTGGAATAATATTTACATCTAGATTTTCAACTTTATTATCTAATACCATCCTACACCTCCCAACCAATACTTGCTAAATTCTTCTTAATCTCCTCTTGTAAGTCCTTTGACTTTGCGAACATATCGGAAAGCTCTGTAGTTAAGCGTTTCATTTTATCTTCAAATTGTTCTTCATCATCAGATTGTTCCTCTATACCAACATAACGACCTGGGGTTAAGATATAATCTTGTTCCTTTATCTTTTCAGTGGAAACAACTGCACAAAAACCTTTTACATCCTCTAATGTCCCTTTTTGGAAAGATGTAAAAGTATCAGCCAGTTTTTGGATATCTGCTTCTGTAAAATCCCTATGCTTTTTATCCACCATATAGCCCATTTTTCTTGCATCAATAAAGACTGTTCGTCCTTTTTGAGCTTTATTTTTACTGATAAACCACAAAGTAACAGGAATAGTTACACTATAAAAAAGTTGAGGAGGAAGGGCTACAATACCCTCAATCAAATCATCTTCAATAATTCGTTTTCTGATTTCACCTTCACCACTTGTTTGACTTGATAAAGCTCCATTTGCAAGGACCAATCCTATTTTTCCATTTGATGATAGGTGATGTATCATATGTTGAATCCATGCAAAGTTTGCATTTCCTGATGGAGGGAGACCATATTTCCAACGGACATCATCTTTTAATTGCTCTTGCCCCCAATTAGAAAGATTGAATGGAGGATTTGCCATAATAAAATCAGCCTTTAATTGAGGATGTAAATCATTAAAGAAAGTATCTTCATTATGTGAGCCAAGATCTGCTGCTATACCACGAATTGCCATATTGATTTTTGCCATTTTCCATGTATCTGGATTAGATTCTTGTCCGTAAACAGAAATTGCATCACGATTTCCAGAGTGAGCCTGTATAAATTTTACGGATTGAACAAACATACCTCCGGAACCACAACAAGGATCATAAACACGACAATTTTCAAATGGTTTAAGTATTGCGACAAGTGTTTTTACAATACTTGAAGGAGTATAAAATTCACCACCCTTTGTCCCTTCGTAAGCAGCAAACTTCGCAATACAATATTCATAAGTGCGACCAAGCAAATCTTTACCTTCATCCATATCTTCCATTTTGATTTTGTTTGTAAAAATATCAACAACATTCCCTAAAACTCTTTTATCAATAGACGGATCTGCATAAATCTTAGGAAGAACATTTTTCAGAGATGAGTTTTCATCCTCAATCGCACGCATTGCATCATCAATTACTTTTCCGATTTCCGGTGTATGTGCTGCATCAGCAATAACTTGCCAACGAGCAGTTTCAGGAACAAAAAATATATTTTCAGCTGTGTAAGCATCTTTATCATTTTCAAATCCTAAACCTTCATCAACTAATTTTTCATACAATTTATCAAAAGCACAAGAAATATAACGAAGAAAGATAAGACCGATAATTACTTTACGATAATCAGCTGCTGGAATATGTCCCCAAAGTTCACATGCCGCATCCCATATTTGATCTTCAAAACCTAAATTTGTATTGTTTTTTCCTGCCATAATATCACCTCTATTTAAAAGTTTTTATTCTATGCATTATACTTGGGAATAAATACAAAGGTCAAGATATATTATTTAGTTTGTTAATTCGAAAAATAAACTGGTGCGCCATAGAGGAGTCGAACCTCTAACCTTCTGATCCGTAGTCAGATAC
>CAZHAL010000026.1:0-3977 GCA_964530355.1 uncultured Bacteroidales bacterium
CCCCCGCCTGTGTAGGTGATAATGCGCTCATCTATGACACAGCGCACCGAAAAGGCAAGAGAAACCGGGTGAGCATTCGTGCCAAACGTACCATTGTTCAGGTAGGAATTTGCGTAGTTACTTCCGCTCGGCGTACCTGACCATACGTTGTTCGGGTAGCAGTTGTTAGCCCAGTTACTCCCGGATGCTGTGTAACCGGGAGCGGCGCCCTTACACTTACCGGCCAAGTTCGTGCACCGCGCAGCGCCGGTACGGTCACCCCACACGTTGTTACATAGCTGCAAGCAGTATGTACCGGTTAAGTGCAGTATTAGTTCAATTCAGCAAGTAATTTTAGCTAAAATATTATAAACACTACTTTAGCGGTATTCTTAAATCATTTAAAATGACCCTGCATTTGACGATTTGAATTACCCAAACTCTGCTAAAATCCTTGAACTTTAGCACTCTTTTGGTTACTTTTTAATAAATTCTTCTTCCCCTTTAAGTTCGCGATTCATGAGGCTTAAGAAAATTTCTTTAGAGTTTTCTTTAGAATACACCGCTTTATATATGGCTTTTGAAATTGGTGTATCGATGTCGAGCTTTTCTGACAGTTCACAAATTGCTTTAGAAGTCTTAACTCCTTCTGCAACAGAGCCGAGGCTTGCTAAGATGTCATCAATTTTTTTCCCTTGCGCGAGAAGCCTTCCTACGGTGTTGTTTCGGCTAAGGTGGCTGGAGCATGTTGCAATTAAGTCGCCCATTCCTGAAAGCCCCCACATTGTTGAAGGGTTTGCGCCGAGTTTTACGGCAACCCTTGCAATTTCTGCCATTCCGCGCGCAAGCAGGGCGCCTTTTGAGTTGTCTCCAAAGTTCATTTCGTCAATAAACCCTGCCGCAATAGCTATAACGTTTTTAAGGCTTCCGCCAAGCTCTACCCCGATAATATCTGAATTTGTGTATAACCTGAATTTATCTTTAACGGTTAAAAGCTTTTGCACCGTTTTTGCCGTTTCTTCATCAGATGAAGCAACAGAGGCGGCTGTCGGGTATCCGTCCAACACTTCTTTGGCAAGAGTCGGCCCTGAAAGCACGGCGAATTTTTGGTTTGGAAGCTCGTCTTTTATAACTTCGCTCATTCTTTTTAAAGAAGGCAGCTCAAGCCCTTTCGATGTATTTACAAGAATTTGTTCGTCTTTAATGCCCGCTTCTTTAAGCTGTTTGCAGACTATGCGTATAGCGGAAGTGGATACAACAAGCAAAATAACGTCAGCATCTTTGATTGCTTCTTTCATATCGCTTGTAATTTTAACTTTTTCACTAAGCTGAACTTCATACGGGCGGCTTGTTTTGCCGGTCTTTAAAAGTTCTTCGCTTAAATCTTCTTTTCTTGACCAGCCATAAACCGTTTCAAAGTTATCCGTTAATAACTTTGTTAATACTAATCCCCAACAACCAAGACCTATAACGGTTAATTTCAAAATTCTAAATCCCTAACTTAAATAAGGTTCATTTCGTACAATTCTTTTTCAATGCGTGCATCTTTAGTGCTGGCAGAAGCTAAACGTACAAAAACATCATTCTTATCTAATTTATCTAAAGCATTTAAATTATTATATGAAGCACTGTTTGAAAAATTTTGTTTATATACACCGAAACCTTTGTATTGGTTGTTTCGCAATGTGTGAATAAACGATACTCTCAATTTATGCTCCTTTAAAATCAATTTACACCGCTAAAACGCGGGCATCTACTATGTTACTACAATTATCCCGAATATGCAATAAGAGATTTGGGCACATTATAAACTATACATTTTATGAAGGATTATTCCGGCGGAAACCGCTAAGTTTAGGGATTCTACACCATCTTTCATGGGGATAGTGTATGACACATCCGCAAGGTTTAACAATTCTTCACAAAGACCATCTGCTTCAGACCCAAACATCACAACACAAGGGCTTTTCGGGTTGAAATTATCAATGGAATTTTTGGAATTAACTACCGTTGTTACCATTTTATGTGTTTTTTTCAAGTTTATCAATTGCTCCATCGGGGCATGCGCTATGGGGATTTTAAAAATATTTCCGGCGCTTGAACGAATGGTTTTTGGGGAAAATTCATCCGTGCATTCTCCAAAAAGAAGCACCCCGTCTATGTTAAAGGCGGCAGCCGTTCTTATTATCGTGCCCAAATTTCCGGCATCTTTTATGCTGTCTAAAAGCACAATGTTTTTATAGTTTTTAAAATTATTTATGTCGCATACGGGTTTTTTAACAACAGCAAGCACAACAGGGGCGCTTTCCGTGGTTGAAATTTTTTCCATAACCTTTTCATTTACAAAATAAATTTCAGCGTCTTTAGCGTTGTTTTGATATTGGCTTAAAAGGTTTTTATCTTCCGAAAAAAGGCATTTTATCTTTAAATTAGCGTCAATTGCGCCATCAAGAGCCTTTTTTCCTTCAACTATTATAAAGTTTTCCCTGTATTTTTTCTGATGAAGTTTTACAACTTCTTTTACAACACTGTTTGAAACGCTTGTAATTTCAATCATTTTGCTTTCCCATCTGCCATACTGCAAGCCATTTTTGTTCTTTTTTTGTGAGCATGCCTTCATCAATCAATTTTTCTTCATAAGGAAATTTTGAAAGTGTAATTTTTCTGTTTTTATAGAAATATACAGTGTTTTCAAGCCTTATGCCGAATTTTCCTTCTTTATAAAGCCCGGGCTCAATCGTAAACACCATGCCGTTTTTTAACTTTGAATCATATTTCGGGTTTGAAGTAACCACCGGAGGCGCCTGGTGCACGGGAATTCCAACCCCATGCCCCAATGAATGGGGGAACAAAAACCCGCCGTTTTTAGCCTTTTCATAGGGTTTTAAGATTTTTCTTGCCTTATCATCCAAAGCTTTTGTGTTATTAAAATCCCCGAAAAACACGTTTAATTGGGCTTTTAGAACTGCTGTGTATATCTTTTTTACTTCAGGATTAATGTTTTTGCCGTTTCCGCAAACAAAAACCCTTGTTATATCTGTTGCATAGCCCCCTTCATAGTATCCGCCGCAATCAAGGAGCAGAACATCTCCATCCTTTATAATTTTTTTCTTGTCATAGCTTGAATAGTGGATTGAGCTTGAGTTTTCGCCTATTGCAAGAATTGTTTTAAAGCTTGTGCATTTTGCGCCGTGGTTGATAAGTTCCTGTTCAAAAATTTCTTTTAGTTCATATTCGCTTTTTCCCGCTTTAATTTGTTTCTGAAAGGCAAATAATGCGTCATCCAACCTTTTAAAGGCACTTTTATAATGTTTTATTTCATTAGAATTTTTAACGGAGGCCATTGTTGCAACCGGGTTTTTAGAGATGTTTTTAGGGTTTTTTATAAGGTTGAAATCAGAAAGCGTTATGGTGTTTTTATTAACCAAAATTTGCTCTTTAGTTTTTGAAAGCGCAGAAGAAAGCTTATTTAAAGGCAGCACCTTAACCCCCTTTATTTTCGGGATTTTTTGGTCTGTGAAAACAAAAGTTTCGTCCTTTAAAATAAGGGCTTTTGCTTGTATGCAGCTTGTGTTTAAAATGCCGTAGCTTCTTAGGTTTAGAAGGTATGAAACATCTTCAAGGTTTGATATAAAGATGTTTTGGCCTTTTATTTTATTTTTTAATTTTTTAATCTTATCTTCCGGTGAAACCCCTGCTATTTCAATGTTTACCGTTTCAACGCTGCTGTTTTCGGGTGGTTCATCTTTTGTATCGTAGGGCAAAATTTCTATTTTTGGCAGATTTTTCTTAAAAATTTCATAACTTGAAAGCCTTGTGCTTTTTGACGGCACATAAAGGGTATCCCCTTCTTTTAACAGGGTTTTAAACCCGTCGGTTAAGCTTGTTGTCATATCAAGCTTAATCACCTTAACTTTTTTGCCTTTAGTTTGGCTGTCTGCCTGGATATGGTATCTTGGGTCAACAAAAAGGAAAATTTGCCCTTTTTCATCTTCAAG
>CAZHAL010000026.1:4077-10988 GCA_964530355.1 uncultured Bacteroidales bacterium
TTATGCCATAAAGAGCGTTGCGCAAACCAATGAAACAATTGTCATAAGTTTGATTAATATGTTTAGAGAAGGGCCTGAAGTATCTTTGAACGGGTCGCCTATTGTATCCCCTACAACGCTTGCGGCGTGCTGGGTTGAGCCTTTGCCGCCAAAGTGGCCTTCTTCAATATATTTTTTAGCGTTATCCCAAGCGCCGCCTGTGTTTGACATCATTATAGCAAGACATACGCCTGTTGCAATTGCCCCCATAAGCATACCGCCAAGGGCTTGTGCACCGATTGTTTTTTCCGTAAGTGCGCCTATTCCAAGCCCCACAACGAGCGGAGCCGCAATTGCAAGAACTCCGGGCAGAAGCATTTCTAAAATTGCCGCTTTTGTTGAAATATCCACGCATTTTTTATAATCCGGAGTGCATTCTCCTGTCATAATGCCCGGGCATTCTTTGAATTGGCGTCTTACTTCATTTACCATCTTACCGGCTGCACGGCCGACAGCCCCCATTGTTAAAGAGCAGAACAGGAACGGTAAGGAAGCCCCGAATAAAATTCCTGCGGTTACAAACGGGTTTAGAATGTCTATATTTTCAAGGTTTAATACTGTTGCATAAGCGCAAAGCAGTGAAAGCGCGGTTAGTGCGGCTGAACCTATTGCAAAACCTTTGCCGATTGCGGCTGTTGTGTTTCCGACAGAGTCAAGTTTGTCTGTTCTTTCTCTTACAACTTTTTCAAGTTTTGCCATTTGTGCAATGCCGCCTGCGTTATCTGAAATCGGGCCGTAAGCATCCACTGCAACTATCATTCCGACTGTTGATAACATACCGACTGCTGCAATGCTTATGCCGTAAACCCCTAAGGTATAATTTTCCATACCGCCTATAACAAGGAAAGCGGTGATTGTTGCAATGCTTATAACAACCATCGGGAAGAAGGTTGATAACATACCGATATCCAAGCCGGAAATAACGGTTGTTGCAGTACCCGTTTGGGTGGATTCAGCAATCTTTTTAACCGGCGGGAAATTATATGAAGTAAAATATTCTGTCATATATCCTATAATTGTTCCTGCAACAAGGCCTGTTACAAGGGCAAAGAACACTCCAAGACCCATTTCTTTAAGCCAGCTTGCAGTTACAAAATAAGAGCCTGCAACCACAATCAGCATAGCAAGCGTAGTTCCTATCTGAAGGGATTTCATCGGGTTGCCGCTTTCTTTTGTTCTTACAAAATAAACAGCAATTATTGAAGCAAAAATGCCCAAACCTGCAACTACAATAGGCAAAAATGCACCCATAAGGTTTAAGGATGATAAAGCGCCAAGTGTAATAGCGGCAATTATGGAGCCAACGTAAGATTCAAAAAGGTCTGCGCCCATTCCTGCAACGTCGCCGACATTGTCTCCTACGTTATCTGCAATAACGGCGGGGTTTCTGTGGTCGTCTTCAGGAATCCCTGCTTCCACCTTGCCTACAAGGTCTGCGCCAACGTCAGCCGCTTTTGTAAATATTCCGCCGCCAACACGTGCAAAAAGGGCAATTAAGCTTGCGCCAAGCGCAAAGCCGTTCACAATTTCGTGGTCTTTAAAAGTCCAATAAAGAATGGTTAAACCTAAAAGCCCAAGGCCTACAACGGTCATACCCATAACCACACCGCCTGAGAAGGCAACTCTAAAAGCTTTATTTAAGGATTTTTCCGCAGCGTGGGCTGTTCTTGCGTTTGCTTTTGTGGAAACCGTCATACCTATGTATCCGGCAAGAGCGGAACATATTGCCCCGCAAAGGAAGCATATTGCGGTTTTATAGCTTAAGAAAACGCCAAGTAAAGCTGCAACTGCAACCAC
This sequence comes from uncultured Bacteroidales bacterium, assembly GCA_964530355.1. Classification (GTDB taxonomy): domain Bacteria; phylum Pseudomonadota; class Alphaproteobacteria; order Rs-D84; family CACZYB01; genus CACZYB01. Next base: position 5,914 of record CAZHAL010000026.1, read on the forward strand.
AAATATTGATAATATCTTATATTCTCTTTTTAAGAAAGCCATAGCACCTGAGTATATATGGTGGGATATGGTTTTCATGGTTTCATCGCCGTTCTTTTTAGACATAATTTTGTATGTTCTTGTTGCCGCAAATAAAAGCGCTATCATACCTGCTATTATGCCTATAAATATTGATTTTGCACCTTTTACATATACGCCGAATGACATATAAACGCCTGTCAAAAGCGCTATCCAGAATAAAACCTCCCAAAAGGCTTGTCTTTTTTTAGTTTCCATTTCTTCTTATTCCCTTATTTGTTTAATGCTTGTATCCATCTTATTTTTAAGGGAATTATAGCATATTAATCAGCCATATGTAAATTTGGAATCCATTTTTCCTTTATTCTGTTGAGTTTTCCGCTGCCCTGCAAATATTCTATTATTTTATTTAATTCAGCTTTTAATTCCTTATTTTCTTTCCCCTGGCGAAGGGCTATAGCATAATATTCCCTTGTATACCTTGCCGGGAGGATTTTATACCCTTTGTTATCCATAATAAAACCGTAAAGCATACTATCATCGGCAAGAACGGCATCTATTTTTCCGTCTTTTAAAAGTTCAAAAGCTTCGCCATAAGTTCTTTTGCCGATAACCGTAGCATTTGGCGCAAGCATTCTTGCAGTTTTTTCACTTGTAGTGCCGAGGATTATTCCCACTTTACCGTTATTGTTCAAACTTTCGATAGAATTTACTTTTGAACCGTTTTGCACCAAAAGGGCTTGTCCTGCTATAAAATAAGGTTTTGTGAAATCCACAATATCCGCCCTTGCCGGGTTTATGCTCATTGCGGCTATAATAATATCTACGTTTTTAGAATTTAATTCGCTAATTCTTGATTCCGGAGTGACATAGACAAATTCCGCATATTTTTCATCCCCTAAAATCCTTCTTGTAATGGCTTTTGCGACATCAATATCAAACCCTTGAAGTTCATCTTTTTCAATAAATCCAAAAGGTTTAGAATCGCTTTTCACCCCGATAACGATTTTGTTTCTAAACTTTATTCTGTTCAATAAATCCTTTGGTTCCCTGTTTTGGCCGCTGCATCCGGCTAAGACAACAGAACAGAAAATCACCAACAATAAAAGACTTACTTTTTTCATTTTTTTATTCTATCATAAAACTATGAATAAAAGCTTAATTAAAACAATACTTTTTAGAATATTTTTTATAACTTTCGGGTGTTTAATTGCCGCATTTTCGCTTGAATGTATTTTAATCCCGAGAGAAGTAATTGACGGCGGTATTGTCGGCATTTCAATTATGGCAAGTTATTTAACCAAGCTTCCTTTAGGTTTATTTTTAATAGTTTTAAACTTGCCCTTTATTGTGCTTGCGTTTCAAAAGTTCGGGAAACAGTTTGTGTTTCTTATGTTTTACGGGGTTGTGGTTCTTTCCGTATTTTCTGAAATTTTTCTTGAAACCGGATATGTTTTTACCGAAGACACCCTTCTTGCCGCACTTTTTGGAGGTATAATTTTAGGCGCCGGGGTCGGGCTTGTTTTGAAAAGCAACGCTTCGCTTGACGGTACCGAAATTATGGCAATAAAATTGGCACAAAAATACCCCTTTTCTGTCGGCGAAATTGTTATGTTTTTCAACATATTCATTTTTATAATTGCAGGTTTTGTTTACAGCCCCGATAAAGCAATGTATTCAGCCATTACATACTTTATAGCATACAAAGCAATTGACCTTGTGCTGCAAGGGATGAACGAAGCAAAATCCGTTTTTATTATGAGCGGAAAATATGAGCGCATTGGCAAAGAGATTATGAAAAAGCTTGATAAAAGCGTAACATATCTAAGCGCCGAGGGCGGTTATTCCGGAAATCAATCCAAAATGGTTTATTGCGTTATAACAAAAATTGAAATTCCAAAGATTAAAGAGGTTGTAAGCGATGTTGACCCGACCGCTTTTATTGCAATTGAAAACGTGCATGAAGTGGATGGCAAAAGGTATAAAAAACATCATTAAAAGATGGCTTGAATAATCATTTGGCGAATAGAAAATCAATTTTTTTAAAGTATAATAAGCGATATGAAATATAAAGATTATTATGAAATTTTAGGCATAAAAAGAGATGCAAAAGAAGCGGAAATAAAATCCGCTTACAGAAAACTTGCGCGCAAATATCACCCGGACGTGAATAAGGAAAAGGGTGCTGAAGAAAAATTTAAAGATATAAATGAAGCTTACGAAGTTTTAGGAGACAAAGAAAAGCGCCAAAGATACGATATGCTTGGCTCAAACTGGCAGGGCGGTTCTGATTTCACACCCCCTCCGGATTTTGGCGGGTTTGATTTTTCTCAATTTACTTCAGGTGGCGGCTTTAACAGAACCGGCGGCCAGGGAGGGTTTTCAGACTTTTTCAGTGCAATTTTTGGAGATTTAATGTCCCAAGGTGCAAAAACTTCTTACGGCAGGGGCTTTTCGGGAGATATGTTCCGTAATGCCGGCAACCAAGGGGGTTTTTACTCAAATATGGGGCAAGACCCGAGAACTTCTTCAAAACGCCGGGATGATATCAACAAAGGGATGAAAGAAAACCTGGATGTTAACCAGAACCTGATTTTAAGCATAAAAGATGTAGTTACGGGCGGCACAAAAAATATTACAATTACAGATTATCAAAAATGCAGATATTGTAACGGCGGCCATAACAGCGGCAGTTTTTGTTCCCACTGTGCAGGTTCCGGAATTGAAAAGAATTTAAAAAATTTATCCGTTAAAGTGCCGAAATTTGTGAAAGAAGGGCAGAAAATCCGCTTGAAAAATGAAGGCCGAAATGATGATTACGGCAACAGAGGCGACCTTTATTTGACGGTTAAAATAAAAGATCCTGATTTTACGGTGGATGGAGATGATTTAATAAAAACAGTTGAAATCACCCCGCCGTTTGCTGTTTTGGGCGGCAAAAAAGAGGTTGAAGTTCCTGACGGCAAGGTTACTATCACAATTCCGCCTAACACCTCAAGCAATAAAATGCTTCGCTTGAAAGGTTTGGGGCTTCCTAAAAAGGATGGCACGAAGGGCAATTTGAATGTGAAAATTTTAATTGTGCTTCCAAAAATTATTTCAGATAATGAACTTGAACTTTATAAAAAGCTTAAAACCCTTGAAACACCTTAAGAAGCGGTTTCTTCAAGTTCTTTAATCAGCTCATCCAGCACATTTGCAGCGTCTGCAACAATGCCGACATCTGAATTTTCAAATATCGGTGCATTTTTGTCACTGTTTATTGCAATAATCTTTTCCGCGTTGTTAATTCCTGCGATGTGGTGAATTGCCCCGGATATTCCAAATGCCATATAGACTTTTGGTGCAATGGTTTTACCTGTTTGCCCGACTTGGTGTTCTTTTTCAATAAGCCCCATATCCACTGCTCCCCTTGAAGCTGCAACTGCTGCCCCGATGAGTTTAGCGAATTTTTTAAGCTTATCAAAATTTTCTTCGGTCTTTAAACCTTTTCCGCCCGCAACAACAATTTGGGCGTTTTCTAATTCATTTGAAAATTTGTTTTTGTTAATTTCTGTCCCTAAAATGGTAATCGGGTCGTTAAAATCTTCTAAATTGGGGCAAAATTCCTCAAATTCGCCTTCCTGCTTATATTCTTCCATGCAAGGTTTTAAAACTCCCGGGCGAACGGTTGCCATTTGCGGTGTTGTTTTGCATAAAATTGTTGCCATAAGCTGCCCGCCGAACGTGGGCCTTGATGAGGCAAGTTTTTTTTCATCTTTATAGTTTGTAATTTCAAGTTTTGTGCAATCTGCCGTAAGCCCCGTGTTCAGGCTTGATGCTATAAGAGGGGCAATTGTTCTGCCTTCAATGGTTGCGCCAATTAGGAAAATTTCGGGGTTTTTTGCTTTACAAAGCTCTGAAATGCCTCTTGCAACCCCAATTGAGCTTTTAATTTTCTCATTTTTTATATGATAAATTTTATCCGCTCCGCCTTTATATAGCGCAGCTTTTAGGTTTTCAACAACTTCATTTTCGTTTTTACATACTACAGCACAAACTTTTACTTTCCCTTGAATTCGACAAGAGAGCTCTCTTGCTGAATTTAGAAGTTCAAGCGTAACCGGGTGAAGCTGCATTTCTGCACCCTCATTTTCTTTTCCCGTTATTTGCGTATATACAAAAATTTCCTTTTCAACGTTGTTTGCGTTGTTATTTTTATTCTGCTTGTTGTATTTCTTCTTTCTTGCCATTTTCTTCCCTTATGTGCGATAAAATTTCTTTTGCAAAATCGTGCTCAACCATTTTGCAGTGCCTGTTAATTTCGGGTCGGTAAGCCCTTTGGACAAAGGTGGGCGAACCCTTTATGCCAGTTTCATTTGCAGATAGGTTAATATCATCAAGGTTTAAGATTTTAATTTCTTTCTTCTGCGCCCTAATATAATCTTCGATTTTCGGTTTTTTAATTTCGTTGGAATTTTTTAAAACGCAAAGCACGCAAGGCATACAAGTTTTTGCGGTAATTACTTCATCTTCCAAATCAAGCCTTGCGGTAACTTCCCCTTCATCTACATCCAAAATCTTTTTTACGTAAGTTAAAACGGGCAGCCCTAAATGGTTTGCAACGGATGGCCCGGTTTGCGCCGTATCACCGTCTATTGCAAATTGCCCAGTAATTATAATGTTGAAACCTTCTTCTTCGCCCACATTTTTTATGGCGGCAGCCAAAGCTTTACTTGTGGCTGATGTATCGGAGCCTGAAAACCTTTTGTCGCAAAGATGGCAGGCTTCATCCGCCCCAAGCGCAAGCCCGTATTCAAGCACATCTTTAGCGCAGTTTGGCCCCATCGAAAAAAGCGTTATTTCGGCACCTTGAACCAGTTTTTTGATTTCAAGAGCCGTACTTATAGCATATTCATCATAAGGGTTAATTATGTTTATTAAACCCTCTCTTATAATATTATTTTCTTTGCTCCATTTAACATCATTTGTGTCAGGAACCTGTTTTACGCAAACTGCAATTTTCAATTTTTCTATCCCATTAATTTTTGTATAAACTAATTATATCATAAATTGGT
>CAZHAL010000027.1:0-10681 GCA_964530355.1 uncultured Bacteroidales bacterium
TATGAAGAGAACAGGGGTAAAATTTCATTAAAAATCTGCTAAGACTTGGTATGAAAAAACCTATTGCAAAATAGATAAAAATTTTTACTATTTGAGTATATAACATTTTTTTCTTTCCTTTTTTGTTTTTATAATTAAGATAATAAACTGGAATAAAAAAAATAAAAGGATTTTTTATTATGAGTAATTGGACAGATAAAAAAATTGAACGGTTAAAAAAACTTTGGGAAAAGGGTTTATCCACCGCCGAAATTGGGAAAAAGCTTGACTTTTCAAAGAATGCTATTGTCGGAAAAGTTCACAGGCTTGGTCTTTCCAACAGAACGTCTCCGATAAAAACTTCATCAAAAACAATCAAAAAAGAAGTTAAAAATTCGGCGGAAACAAAGGTAAAAAATGTTGTTAAAAAAACGACTAAAACCGTTGAAATTTCCCCAAAATCTCAGAAAAAAGAGAATTTACAAACTCAAAAAAACGAATCGGTAAAGGTTTCAAAAGTATCTCTTAAAAATAAAAAGGCGTCAGCAGGTCTTTCTCTTTTAGAGTTAACCTCCGACCTTTGTTGTTGGCCGATTGACGATATAAACTCGGAAAATTTTCATTTCTGCGGTAAAAAAGTTTTTAAAAACAAACCTTATTGCTTGGAACATTGCGCGATTGCCTATACCAACTCGGCAACACCTTTGGAAGAGCAGGAGGCAAACGAATCTTTATTTGTTCAAAATCCCGACGATGACGAATAAATAGATTCTTTAAGGAGAGAATATGGAGAGAGCCAATAGCTTTTGGCAAATAAACGGAAAGTATAACGATGTGAAGGAATTTCATTTCTCTTCGCCCGTTATGACTTTTACCGCATATTTCAAAGATGAAAAAATCATTTTTGTAATTGATGATACCTGCGATGTTATTTCTCCAAATGAATTACTTCTTATTGAGTCGTTAAAGGATGAGCAAAATCCTAAAAATCCGGAGGTAAAATGGGATTCTATTCTGAAAAATCACTTTGGAATTAACCCTATGGAAATAAGACCGAAGGAAAATACCAAGTATAAAAAGTTGGATATAAGTTATACTTCTCTTGATTTGTATGCGTCATTTTCAAGTATGCAGACAGAGGAATTATTAAACTTAATTGAACAAAAACGTGAAATATTGTCCCTTGAAAATGCGTATGAAAGGGAGGCAGAGAATCTTCTTATTTATAACAAATCTACTACTACTCTTGAAAAGGCACAAATTACATTGGAAAAACTAAAGAAGCGCATTTTAAACATTTCCAAAAAAATGAAAAATCAAGAGGAAAGGGAAAAATCTAATCCGGAGGAAGCTGATGATTCGTTAAAGGCAGAGTTGATGCAAAAACTCTATCTTGCAACCGAAAAACTAAAAAGAACTGAACGTAGGATAAAAAGGGCTAATAAACGTTCTGAAATTGCTTATAACGAATTGTCTGCAAAAAGGCAACAAATCAATGAAATAAAACGTCGCATTGATGAGGAAAACCGAGAAATGGCTGAGCAAAGCAGGAAGATTGAAGAAGAAACTCCTAAGTATATGCCCCTTCCGCAAACCTCAAATGCTGATGTTTCAATAAGGGAGGAGATCTCGGACGCTCCACCACAAATAAATGAAAAGTTGACATTTGAAAATAATAATGCTACAAATCGTTTTGAAGAGGAAAAGGAACAAACTTTTTTAACAAAGGAGAGTACTACTATGGCAAAAGATACAGAAAACAAAAAAGTACAAGAAACTCAAGAATTTAAACCACCTTATGTCGATGATACGGCAATGGATGTTCAACCTGAATCCAATTCTGATATCAGATTCGCAAGGAAAACAAATGTCCTTTTGGATGACAAATATAAAAAGATTTGGATGTATTCCATTTCTATCTTGGTTTCGCTTATCGTTGTGTTTGGAATTTTTTATTTCATAAGCGGCGATAACTCTCCTGATGAAAATACATATAATACAAATTATATTGAGCAACAAAATTATTTTGCGGAAGAACCTCAATATACAGAACCTGTTCCTGCCGTTGAAGAAGAAAGGGAGGAAGAGCCTGTTAAAGAAGAAGTCCCTCCTGTTGAAGAAAAACCTGTTATCAAAGAAACTGTTGTTCCTCCTGCACCGGTAGCAAGACCTGTAGTAAAACCGGCAGCAAAGCCTGTTAAAAAGGTTGAGCCTGTAAGAAAGGTAACTCCTGTAAAGCCTGCTCCTATTAAGCAAGCACCTGTTAAAAAAGAAACGAAACCTGCATCGGTAAAGGCAGAACCTGTAAAACAACAAACTACTGTTCCTGTTGTTGAAGAAGAGGTTATTGTAGAAGATGACTTTGATAATGAGGAATATCTTGAAGACGATTCTGATAATGACGAAGAAATCGTTGAGGAAGAAGATGTAAATGATGAGGAAGATGACTCTGACGACGAAGAAGATGAGGATGATGAAGATGAAGATGAACTTTCTCCTCTTGAAGAAGCAAGAAATGCATTCGTTGAAAATGTAATCGAAAACGATGCTTATGTTACATTGATTGATGAAATAAGCAAAAATTATTTCTCAAATAATACAAACTTGGTTTCTTTATTGGAAAGATTAAACGATATGAACGGTTATTGGAATGCATTCAGAAACGTTTCTTATAACGAATACTATAATGGTGATTATAGCTTGAAACAAGATATCGACTATGAAGCATACGCAGAAGATGAGTATTTGTTAAGACTTTACACAAATAAATACTTTGAAATGTATGAATATTTGGTAAATGAGTTTGTTATGACTTATGAATATGCAAACGGAACTGCTTCTGACCTTTATCCTGCAATGGAAAGTGAGTTGCAAATCCTTGGTAAACCAAATGCAAAGTTGCAAATTTTAATAGAACTATATAATGCAATTCAAAGGGCAGGTGGTGTAAAGGCTGTTCTTGAAGGTATTGCAGTCAAAGATGAAAACGATCGTTTATATGCGCCGGAAATAGAGGCAACCTTCATTCCGTTGGAATCAACAACAACCGTAATTGTAAATGATGATATAGTGTATGACGACGGATCAGAGGCTACAACATCTACTACTGTGGAAGAGTATGACGACGATTTGTTGGTAGAAAATGATAATGAACTTCTTGATGATGAAGAGCTTGCAGATTCTGAGGAAGTTGAGGAAGAAAGTGAAGATGAATTGACCGAGATTGACGATGAGGATGAAGAAGAACTTACAGATTCAGAGGAAGAAGTTGAGGAATATAGTTATGAAGAACAAGCTGTAACTGATGAAGAAATGGCTCAAATCATTCAAAACAGTTTGGCAGCATCTGATGATATGATTCAAACAGATTTAAGTATCGCTGAAAATATACAACAAGATGCAGTATCGGAAGATGATGATACTGAAGATGAAGAAGAACTCGCAGATGCAGATGAAGAAAATGATGAGGAGGAAGATGATGACGAAGAATTAGCAGATTCAGAAGATGAAGAGGAAGACGACGAAGAAGAGGATATTGAATATTCCGAAGTTGATGAAGATTATTACGAAGAAAGCGAAAGCTAAACTGATATAAAAATCAAAAAAAATAAAACTTCCATTTTTATGTGGAAGTTTTTTTTATTCATCAGTAAGTATAAAATATGACTTTGGAATCTTATTTAATTTTTTTATTGTTTCCTTTTCCAAAATATCAATATTTACAACATTTACATCCTTTAAAATATTAACTTCATATAAAAGTTTTTCTTTAAGTTTATTCTTTTCTTTTAATTGTTTTGTTAAAGTATTTATTTTATTTTTCTTATCTAAGTAATTGAAAATATTATATTCTCCAAAAAGGATATTTATGAAAAACCTTAATATTAAGGCTATACATACTATTAAAATTAAACTTTTTGCAATCTTACTGTTATTCATTTCTTTTTCTTTTGATTTTAATAACTTATTATTATAATATCATAATTATTAAACAACGACAAGGAATTATTTTGTTAAAACCTATACAGTTAAAAAATGTTGTAATAAAAAATCCGGTCATACTTGCCCCTATGGCGGGTATATCTGATTTGCCATTTCGAAATCTTGTATCCTCATTCGGAAATGATGATAATCGTGTATCGTTAACCGTATCCGAAATGGTGCCGTCCGCATCCCAGGTAATTTTGCTGGAACGTAAAAAATCCACTGATAAGGTAAAAAGATTATATGAACATCATAACTCGGAACAACTGACCTCTGTTCAAATTTTCGGTAACGATCCGACACTTATGGCAAAAAGTGCAAAAATAAATGAGGAGCTTGGCGCTGACATAATTGATATAAATATGGGTTGCCCGGTAAATAAAATCGTTAAAAATGGGGCAGGTTCCGACCTTCTTCAAAATCTTCCGCTTGCAAAGGAGATTATAAAGGCGGTTGTAACAGCTGTAAATATCCCCGTGTCGGTGAAAATCCGCACAGGTTGGGATTTGAATAATAAAATTGCTCCTGATTTTGCAAAAATGATTGAACAGTCTGGCGCTTCTATGATAACAATCCACGGTCGCACCCGAAGTCAGCTTTACAGCGGGGATATAGATTTTGAAACTATACAAAAAACTAAAAATGCCGTAAAAATCCCGGTTATCGGAAACGGAGATATAACAACCTGCGAACTTGCTCGCGAAATGATTGAAAAAACCGGTGTCGATGGCATTATGATAGGTAGAGGTTCTTATGGTGCACCTTGGTTCTTATCTCAGGTTATAGAGTTTTTAAAGACCGGAAATATCCCTCCGACCCCGTCAATTTCCGAAAAAAAAGAAGTAATGATACGCCATATTAAGGCTATGTTCGACTATTACGGCGAAAAAACAGGTGTTTTTAATTCAAGAAAGCATATCGCGTGGTATTCAAAAGGTATAAAAAATTCTAACGAATTCAGAAAACTAATCAATGAAACTACGGATATTACGGAAATTTTTACCCTTATTGATAAATTATTCAAATAAATTGACTTTTTGCATAAAAAAGATTGATTCTGATAAAAAATAATCGTATGTTAAAAGATATAAATTAAAAAGGGGAGCTTTATTATGGGATACAATGAAAAAGAGCTTTTAGGAAAAGCAGAAAAAGAAAAAAACGAACAACAGGATATCGTCTTACCGCCTAAAAAAGAAACAATAGGTGATATTTTAAGAAAAAAACGTGAAGAAAGCGGAAAATCTATTGAATATATCTCCGATACTTTGCGAATAAAGGCGCAATATTTAAAGGCTTTGGAGGAAAACAGGTTTAATTCCCTTCCCGGACAGGCTTATGTTATAGGTTTCATAAAAAGCTATGCTTCATTTTTAGGTATTTCGGATGCTCAAAAATTGATAAATCAGTATAAGGCTGAAAATAACCAAACTTCAAACGATGCTTTGAAAATAAGTGATGAAAACTCTATCATCGAAGATCCTATTATCAACAGCAACCATATTATTTTGGGAAGTGTTGTAATCCTTGTGGGTGTTCTTTTAGTCTACCTTTTTACAAACAAAGATAATTCTCAGAATGTTTCCGTGAACAAACCTGTTGTTGAAAAAGAAGTCACAGAAACCCCGGTTGCGGAAAATGTTGAAATAGTTCTTCCTTCTTCTTTGGATAAAAATACGGAATCTGTTGAAGAAACTCCTGTAAATAATAAAGAAGAAAAGGTTGATGGATCAAAAGAGTCAACTTCTCAAACAATTAACTTTGTAAATTTCGTTTATGATAATGAACAACAGTCGGTTAGTGAAGAAATAATAGAAATTCCTGCACATACTCCTCGTGAATACGGACTAAATAATAAAACCGAATCTCAAATAAAATTAAAGGCAAAAGATACGGTTTGGATTAAGCTTAAAAAAGACGGCTTTTATAAATATGACTCCGAAAACGGGGATGTAGGAACCGGAGTAAGCGTATTTGAAACCATACTTGAAAACGGTGATACTTATTATGTCCCAAATGAGGAAAATTTATATTTGACAATAGGAAATGCACAGGGTATTGATATTATCGTGAACGGTGAAGTTATCAAACCTTTGTCCCCACGTCCTATATCAAGACATAATATAGAAATGGATGTAAATAAACTTCAAAATGGAACTGCGTATATCAGAAACAGGATTATAGAATAATGGCAAAAAATAAAATAAATACAAGTGTTTTGTCTGGCTTTGTTGAACTGTTACCTCAAAGCCAATTTGTATTTGATACAATAAAATCCATTGTTGAAAATACTTATAAAAATGCCGGATTTGTTGCAATAGATACTCCGACAATAGAAAAGTCGGAAATATTATTTGCAAAGGCTGGTGGCGAAACGGAAAAACAGGTTTATCGTTTCAGTAAAGGTGATAATGATTTATCACTTCGCTTTGACTTGACCGTTCCGTTTGCCCGCTATGTATCCGAACATTATGCGGATTTAGTTTTCCCATTCAAACGCTATCAAATTGGCAAAGTTTATCGTGGCGAACGTGCTCAAAAGGGGCGTTATCGCGAATTTTTTCAGGCGGATATTGATATAGTCGCGGAAAATAACCTTTCTATAATGTATGATGTGGAAATAATAAATACAATTATTCAAACAGTTTCAAAACTATCGGAAAAATTTTCTCTTGGTAATTTTAAGGTAAAGGTTTCAAACCGTAAAATCTGGGACGGTTTCTTTAAACAATTCGGTCTTGATGATACTAAAAAGGTTGAATCTGTCGCTATAATTGATAAACGATATAAGTTTAAATCAGAGGATGATTTTAAGGCGGATTTAAGGAAAAAAATCGGTGATGAAAGTATTTTTAACCTTGCAATGGCTCTACTTAAAATTGAATATATTCCAAATGTTGGAATTTCAATACCGGAATCTCATTACAATGATTTTTCTTTCATAAAGGATAATGAACTTATGAAAGAGGGAATTAAGGAACTTGAACAGGTGGTAACCGCACTATCTTCTCATAATGTAGAGGTTGATTTATCCATTGTTCGCGGACTTGATTATTATACCGGCACGGTTTTTGAAACATATCTTCAAAATTATCCGGAGTTCGGTTCTGTATCAAGCGGCGGTCGATACGAACATCTTTGTGATTACTATACGGACAAAGTTATCTCCGGCGTTGGTGGCTCTATCGGTCTTTCCCGTCTGTTTATCCCATTAATAGAAGATGGGAAGATAAAGATTGATGCGTCTATGATTGATATAGTAATACTGCCTCAAAACGAAAATTGTTACACTACCGCAATGAAAATCCAAACGGAATTAAATAAGAATACAGATGCAAAAGTAACGTCTGTTTTTGAAAATAAAAAGTTTAAAAAACTGATGGAATATGCAAATAAAATAAATGCAAAATTTGCAATTATTATCGGCGATGATGAAATGCAAAATAATACGGTTACATTAAAAAATATGATAACCGGAGAACAACAAAACATTTCAAGTAATACTTTAATACAAACTATAACAAAAGAATTAAGTAAATAGGGCTAACATTATGAATTTTAATGAAAAATTATTGCAATTAAAGGATAAATACAAAGGTCTTGAATCTCAACTTATGGGCACATTTGAAGACCCGAAGGAAATGGCAAAAATATCAAAGGAATATTCTGATTTGAAACCTGTGATTGAACTTGCCGACCTTTATTTAAAAACTGAAAATGATATGCTTCAAGCCGAAGAAATGATGAAGGATGCATCACTTAAAGAAATAGCGGAATCCGAATTTTATGAATGCAAAGAAAAACTTCCTGAAATTGAAAATCAAATAAAAATTGCTCTTCTCCCAAAGGACGAAGCCGATGATAAAAGTGCGATTTTGGAAATCCGTGCCGGAACCGGCGGTGACGAGGCCGCAATCTTTGCCGGCGACTTATTTAATATGTATAAAGCCTATGCCGAATTAAAAGGCTGGAAACTTGAAGTTCTTAATTATCATGAAAACGAAGCCGGTGGTTTTAAGGAAATAATTTCCAACATATCAGGTAAGGGCGTTTTCGGAAGGTTGAAATTTGAATCCGGTGCACATCGCGTCCAACGTGTCCCCGAAACCGAATCTGCCGGTCGTGTTCATACCTCTGCCGCAACCGTTGCCGTTATGCCTGAGGCCGAAGATGTCGATATTGAAATACTTGATAAAGATTTAAGAATTGATACCTACCGTGCAAGTGGTGCTGGTGGTCAACACGTTAATAAAACCGATTCCGCAATCCGTATTACCCATATTCCGACAAATACGGTTGTTCAATGCCAGGACGAACGTTCCCAATTTAAAAATAAGGATAGGGCTATGAAAATGCTTCGTGCCAAACTTTACGAAGCACAACGTCAAAAATTGGATGAGGAACGTGCCGGAATGCGTAAATCCCAGGTCGGAACCGGTGACAGAAGCGATAAAATCAGAACTTATAATTATCCGCAAAACCGCGTAACCGATCATCGCGTAAATCTTACACTTTATAAATTGGATTATGTTATGGTTGGCGAAGCTTTGGATGAGATAATAGATAAACTTATAACCGAAGACCAAATTCAAAAGTTATCCGAGCTTTAAAATTTACGGTATTATAATACCATAGCAAAAAATATAAGAAAAACTCTTTATTTTCTTGACATCTGTAAAAAATAAAGTAATATATTTCTGTTTAATAAACAAGAAAAGGTAAAAAAATGGTTCAAAAAACATATTCTGCAAAACCATCTGATGTGAATGCAAAATGGTATGTTATTGACGCAACCGACATTGTCCTCGGCCGTCTTGCATCTATTACTGCTACATATCTTCGTGGTAAAAATAAAACTATATATACACCAAATATCGATTGCGGTGATCATATAATTATTATTAACGCTGAAAAGGTTGCGGTTACAGGAAACAAACTTGCAAATAAGAAATTCTTCTATCACACAAATTTCCCTGGTGGTATAAAGGAAAGACTTTGGGGAACAATCCTTAACGGTCGTCATCCAGAAAGACTTATTATAAAGGCTGTTGAGAGAATGATTTCAAGAAATCCACTTGGTCGCGATCAAATGAAAAAACTTCACGTTTATGCAGGGGCTGAACATCCTCATAATGCTCAAAAACCAGAAGTTTTAGATGTAAAATCAATGAATTCTAAAAATACAAAGAGAGGTGCTTAAAAATGGTTGAAAAAAAAGAAACAGAAGTAAAAGCAACAGAAACAAAAGAAGTTGCAAAAAAGGCACCTGCTAAAAAAACAACTGCAAAAAAGGCAGATGCTAAAAAAGAAGTAAAGGTTGAAGTTAAAAAAGCTGCTACAAAAAAAGCAACTGCTGAAAAACCTGCTACAATCGCAGATGTTGCTCCAAAGGCAAATATTGTGAAGGAAGTAAAAAAAGAAGCTCCTAAAAAGGAACGTCCTGTTCGTGATGCAAAGGGTCGTGTTTATGCAACAGGTAAAAGAAAAAGCTCTATTGCTCGCGTTTGGATTATGCCGGGTAAAGGTAAAATCGTTGTAAATGGAAAGGATTATGAAGAATACTTCCGTCGTCCAATCCTTCAAATGGTTATTTGCCAACCTTTTGGCCTTACAAAAAGAGAAACAGCTTACGACGTTATGGCAACCATTGTTGGTGGCGGACTTTCCGGTCAAGCCGGTGCCCTAAAACACGGTATCAGTAAAGCTCTATCTTTGGCTGAACCAGAATTAAGACCAACTATCAAACAAGCTGGCTTCTTAACTCGTGATTCAAGAGTTGTTGAAAGAAAGCACTTCGGTCATAAAAAAGCTCGTCGTTCTTTCCAATTCTCTAAGCGATAATATATTGTTAATATTTGAAAGGATAAAAAAATGGCTAACCATAAATCTTCAAAGAAAAGAATTATAAGAAACGAAAAGAAAAGACTTGAAAACAAAAGCCGTATGTCAAAAATCCGCACTTTCGTGAAAAGAGTATCAGAAGCGATTTCCGGCGGTAAAGACAAGGCCGAAGTTCAAAAGGCTTTATCAGAAGCAAACAGCCAACTTGCAAAGGGTGTAAAGAAGGGTATAGTTTCCAAGAAAAAAATGGCAAGAACTATGTCAAAATTTGCACACAAGCTAAACGATGCTGATAAAAAGTAATTCTTAAAAATTCTTTTTATAAAAAATTTCCCCTCCGACGAGGGGATTTTTATTTATCTTTGATTAACTATTGCTTGCCTTGAAATTTCTGCTTCTTCTTTCTTTTTTTTCGATTTTTCAATTAAATCAAATATAAAAGGAGATACCTTAGGTATATTTATTAAATTAGGCATATTTAATTCCTCTAATACCTTATTATTATTTAAAAACTTAGAATAAATGTATTGCACAGCAGGTAAATTTAGTGATTTTAATGCAGTATTACTTAATAAAAAATTTTCACTGATATGTTCGCATTTAGGTAAGTTTATCTTCTCTAATATCTCGTTATTTTTTAGAAAATCAGAAGTAATATGTATTACATTAGGAAGATTTATTTCCTTTAATTTTTTATTATTATATAAAAATTGACCGTTAATATTTTTTATATTAGGGCAATTTATATATTCTAAAATTTGATTATTGTATAAAAACGTTTGTCCTATATATTTCACATTCGGCATATCTATTCTTTTTAAAGCAATATTATCTGATAGAAAACAATGATTAATTCTTTCTACGACAGGTAAATTTA
>CAZHAL010000028.1:0-10500 GCA_964530355.1 uncultured Bacteroidales bacterium
GTATCTTCTGCCATAGTTTATCCTTTTTATTTATTTGTTGCATTATACAATGCTTATTATTGTTTTTCAAATGTTATTTTTATTCCTCGGTTTGGGATTGGAATGTTTTAATTATATCTATTATAGGTTTTATGCTTTCCCAATTTTCGATTTCTTCTTTGAGTTCCTCTTCGGTTTTATTTTCAATTATGGACTTTAACTCTTCTAATACTGCCGTATTTTCGAATAAAGCCTTTATTGTGGATATAGTGTTTTCATCCCAGTTTTCTTCTTTCTCCTTTGAGTAATCTATGGAGAATTTATATTCCTTGTTGTCGATATCAACTCTGAAACCCTTATCACAATTATATTTTTGTTCGGATTTAAGGAGCTTTTCCACAACATTTTGTTTTATGTCTGTTATTGCTTCTTTTACCTCTTCGTCAGATGATTTATCGGTAATGTTTGTATATTGATAATTTGACATATCTATGTCGGTAATTGCCTGTTTTACTATCTCGGTCAGGTCGGTTTTGATTAAAGGATAGTTGACGGTGAACGATTTACCGGTATCAATTTTATCAAGGGTATCCTTTATAGTTATAAGATAACCGTTAATAAGTTCTTTGAATTCTTTTTCATTGTATTGATTACAGGAGGTAGAGAGTTCCTTTATTTTTTTATTTTGAGGGGTGTATATAGGTTTATTTTTGCGTTTTTCAGCTGCCTTTTTCACGGTTCCCACTATACCGTCGCCCTTTACGGTGTCAGCCCATTCGTCACCCATAATAGCACTTGCCTGATTGAGGGAGTAGTCGAAAAGTCCCTTTAATAAACCCTTTTTGGCAATTTCGCGTTCAAGGTTGGATTGTTTGTTTTTAATGGCGAATGAGGTGTCCTGCATTTCCGTTCTGAATTGTGAGCCGCAAGAGGTTTCACCGTCTGTGATAAATGAGTTTACAAGGACGGTTAATTCGCGCGGGTAAGTGGAGGTTTTTAAATCCCAATCAAGGTCAAGGAAGCGTCCGACCTTGCCGGATATATTCCAGTTTGCATTTCCGACGTTTGCAAATTGGGTTGCGACACTGGAGGATAATTTTTTGTTTGCACCTATGGCGGTTTTGTTTGAAACCGTGTTAGTTGCTTCGTTGAAAAAAAGGTCGTTGTCGTTTTCGTCCCAATCGTCGATACTTATTTTTTTGTAGTTTTCTATGATAGCGTCTTTACCGCAAATTTTTTCTATTTCTTTATCAATATCGTTTTGTTTTGATGTGCTGAAAAATCCGGTTAAGCCGGCAGTATTTTTTTGTGATAAAACATAGTTAAAGCAATCCTGTGCGGCGTTAAATTTCGCCTTTGCAAAGTTACAAGTTTTTCGTTCCCTTTTGGCCTGATCCGAATAAAGTGGCCAAAGTCCGGATACTAACTCCTCTGCGAAATTGGAGCAGAATTTATCAAGGTTGTCGCCATTGCAAGTTGTGCCGTTTACGTCAATGCTGACATCATTTAAAATTGATAATCCGAAATTGAGGTTCATTGCAACCTTTATCGTGCTTGTGCATTTTGTGTTATTGCAGTATGTTCCCAAAGCGTCGGAATATGCGGTTGCGCAAAGTCGTTTTGCAACCATATTGGAACTTGATGCCGGGGTTCCGCATGACATAGCACTTGAATCTTCGGATTTAGCAGTTGCGATATTGACAGTCATATTTGCCGGAGTATAAGTAGAAGTTGCCGTATTGTATGTGCCGGAAACGGTAGTTTTGCTTGTTGTGGCGCTTCGTTTTTTGTTTGAAAGAGCGGTTCGTTTAGGTGCAGCAAAAACATCAGTATTTAACAAAATACAGTTTAAGAAAAATATTGATATTATAAAACTTTTCCTCATAGGTAAAAGTATACCATAAAATTGCCTGTATGTAAAATGATTTTTAGAAATTATTGATTTCTTTTAATGCCAGTTTTATCAAATCGTCAATGCCGATATTTTCGTTTTGATTTACTATCTTCATTACCGTTTCAAAACTTTGGGAACGAGTGAAACCTAAGTTTGAAAGGGCGGATACGGCGTCTTCGGCAACGGATGTTGATTTTATTGTTTTTGTTATTTGTGAAAGTTCGGAATTGATATTTATCTTTGTGATTTTATCCTTTAATTCCGTAATTATTCGTTCCGCAGTTTTTTTGCCTATACCGTTTGCGGTGGCGAAGCTGTTTGCATCACCGGATAAAATTGCGGTGGAAATTTGTGTCGGGGTAAGGGTGGAAAGTATGGAAAGTCCTGCCTTTGGACCTATACCTTGGACGGTGGTCAGTAAGTTGAAAGTTTCGCGTTCTGTGTGGGTGAGGAAGCCGTAAAGAGTGATAGAATCCTCACGCACTATGGTTTCGATAAAAAGGGTTGCGTGGTTTCCGATGGTTAGGGCGGATATTGTTTTTTGAGATGTGAATACACCGTAGCCGACACCGTTTACATCAATTATTACTTGGTTGTCGGAAAGTGTGTCAATTATGCCATTTAATTTTGCTATCATTAGTCTTTGCCTATTTCTCTTGCTTTCTCTTTATAACCAAGTCCTTTGTTGATATTTGGGTTTACTTTTTTAATGTATCCATTAAATATTTGTTGTATTGTGAAAGCTGCACTGTTTCCATGACATTGTTCTGTTACAATCCTATTAAGCATAAAGTTTGGAGAATGTCTATTTGCAATATCTATATTTTTAGCATATCGTATAACGTCATTGTTGTATTGTGTATCATAATTTTCCTCTTCATATTTTTTTGTAAAGGTGGATTCTCCATGGAAATCTAAGTGGTTTGTTTCCTTATATTCATCAGGAATTAACATATCCATATATATGTCACACATCTTCTGGAAATTAGCAATTAATTCTGATAAAGCTTTTTCATTTTCTTGTTCAGCTTGTATTTTTGCACATTCAGTATTTCCAAATTCTTTTAATTTATCTGCGGTTATATTGGGTTCGTTTGTCAATTTTAAAGTCATTTGTGCTCTGATTGCTTCGGAGAAATCGGTGCCTTCGTATTTACAGATAAACTCGTCTATGGCTTTTTGTTGTTCAGCTTTGCGTTTTTCTTCATTACATCTTTCGGTTCCCTTTGCTTTTAGGGTATCAAGACTTATTGCAGAATTGTTATTTAGCATTTGTTGTAATTCATTTTTAATATTATTCTTTACTGCATCCTTGATGCCATTACATGTATAAGTATCAATATACTTTTGTTTTGCAAGTTCATTATTCTTTTCATCACATAATCTTTTACCTTCTTCTTTGAGGGCGGTAAGTGTTACGTTGTCTTTATTAAACGTTCTTAATGCAGTTTTTAATTCTTCAATAATGTTTCTATTGAGAGGTTTTTTATCACTATCTTCACAAGTATAGTTATCAATGTATTTTTTCTTTTTATTTTTTTCTTTTGCTTCGTTACATAATGCATCCAACTCTGCTTCATCTTTAACATTTGATTTATTGATAGGAAGAACCTCATTACCATCTTTACATTGATATTGATTTATTAAGCATTGTAGAAGTTGTTCTTCAATCGGATTTTGAGGAGTGGTGTATTTTGTGTTTGGAACATTTCCTGTATACCATAAATTATATTTTTCTTCTGTTGTTTTGTTTCGGAAATCCCTTTCATATACACATGATAATGGACAATTTTTCGTATTCATTTTATCTTTATAATTTCTTATTGCAGTCAGATTTTTGTTAATGTCTGTAATTTTTTCATCAAGACAATCAAGCCATTTTTTTTGTTTGGTAAGGTCTGTAAGTTTAGCAATGTTATCAATCGTATCGAAACCTAAACCTACACATGCCGGTTGAGCAATGGTGTTGCTTTTGTTTATCAGTTTACCGGATACGGCGATTGCGATGTAATGGAATGGTTCTTTTCCATCATTGTCTCTTTTGTATACTTCAATTTGATTAATTATATCGTCAATGCGTCCGTAAAGAATACATTCTTCAATATTCAAATCATGTAATAGTCGTTTTATTTCATCGAACTTTCCTTTGATTTCATCACTTTTTTGTTTCTGAATATCCTTTAATCTTTTTTTAAGTGCTGTGATATTAGCATCAGTATCTTCAATATCATTTTTTATTTTCGTAATATCATCAGATGGTTCTTCCGGATGTGATTTTGCTTTGTCTCCAAGGATATTGTTATTTGTAAGGGCAGTGTTTAAATCCTTATTTGTTTCGCTATTGTTACAGTTATCCTTTGTTATAGGTGTGTTAACAGAGATAGTAGGATCTTGAATTGCACCGATGTTATTGATAAGGTTTCTTTCCTCCTCTTTCCTTTTTGCAAGTTCTTCAAGAGCATCTTCTTTATCTCTTGCATCTTGGGCGTCTTTTTTCGTTTTTGCCTCTTTTATTTTTTCAATGTTGCGGTTGGTTATACCGGTTTCATTTTTAGGGTCGGTTATATTATCAAGGAATGCTTTAAGAGCATTATTGTCGTCAAGATGGTTATCTTTGATAATTTCTTTAATATATTCATCAAGTATACCGTTCAAAGCATTATCATCACCATTCTTTGCAACCCATTTTTCAATATTCGCCTTGTTGCTTGAATAATGTTGTTCAAGGCAATCCGGTGAATTTTTACATTGTGGGCTGGTTAAATTTTTAACGATTTCAGGATTCTCGTTTCTAAGGTCACGTTCCTTTTTAAGTTGCGGTGAAAGAGTACTTTTGAAAGTTTCTATAATTGCTGCGCGTTCGGCTGCATTAGCGGCTTCGATGTCTTTGTTTTGTTGAATACTATCCTTTATTATTTCTGCAAGTTGTTGGATGCCGATTATTGAATTCAATGCGTTATAATATTTTTGTAATTGGGTGAATTGTTCGATTGCGGTTGTGCCGGAAAGTTTTTTGAAAGTTGTTATTGGTAAAAGTTTGTCGTAAAATTCGCCACCGGCTTTACATACGCAATTATATATATCCTTTATGGCGGTTGCTTCTTTGCATATAGTTAATTCGGTTCTCTTTTCTTTCATTAATTGTATAGAGTTTGTTTCATAAGATGGGACGCAGATGTTTTTATCCCGGAAGTTGTTGAAATTTTTTGTTATTTTTTCCAAAGAAGGGGATGTTTCGTTAGAAATACTTATTTGAATGTTCAGTTTTTTTGCAGGTTTGGTTTTTGTGGGAATATCCTCTGCAAAAAGGGGATTTGCAAAAATGGTAAATAATAATGTTAAAAGAAATTTCCTCATAAATAGAAGTATATCATAAATTAAGGGGTGGGTCAAGTCAGATTTGAGGTTAAAAAAAAGCCCCCCGATTGGGGGAGGCTTTGTTTTGTTATTCCTCAGGATTTGGTTCTGGTGCCGGTTCTTCTCCTGGTGCTGGAGCAGGTTCAGGAGTAGGGCCTGAGGCCGGAACTGTTTCAGATGGAGTTTCTGAGGTTGTAGCAGTTGCATCAGAATTCTTCTTTTTGAAAAGACCGTCTTGTTTTATGCTATTAGTTTTGTTTTCACCTGTGATAGCACCAACTTGGTCGAGGACCCAATTAGCACCACCCTTTAAGATACCCTTTTCTTGAACAGCCTTTTCTATGCTTGAAGATGTTTGTGACAGAGCAAAGTTTGTATCATAAAGTTCGGTGTATCTGTCAGGACCGCACATTACGTTTCCCTGTGATTTTAGAGAGTTCACAAGTTGAACAAGTTCACGTGGGTATTCGTCAGTGTTGCCTGAGAAATTAAGGTCAGCAAATCTTCCGATGTTTGTAAGAATGCTTGTTTTCCAAGATAGTTTTCCAACTGCGGTAAACACATCACTTATATCATTTTTTTGTAATTTTGTAAGAGTGTCGCCTTCCGGTGATTCTTTCTCGGAAAGACCTGTTAATTCTTTATACATATTGACTATACCGGTAGCATCACATTTGCTTGTATCTCTATTGTCTTTAAACATAGTATCATTATTTTTATTTGCGAGGAGATCCCTATAACATGCTTCGGCAGCAAGAGAGCGAGCAAGTGCAATGTTACAATTTTCCTCATTCAAATTAGCAACGGAGTCATAAGAGTTCCAAAGTTTGTTGACTGCGGTTTCAAGGAAGTTTGCGCAGTAGGTTTCTCTGTATTCTTTTGGAATGTTACTGGTTCTTTCTTTCTTGTTTTCATCTTCTCCTAAATCTTTAAAGTCTAATGTTGCATAAATTTCGGTTGGATTTTTACATTTTTTGCTTCCATTACATTTATTTTGTAATGCTTTGACAACAAGGTCAGTGCATTCACGTTCTGCTTGTTTATCAGTAACAGGAGCAATGTTTGTGTATAAGGTTTTTGCAGCTGTTGTATCGGCAACCGTTGCATTTATTGTAGTGGTAGTTCCGCTTACATTTACATTTTGCGAAATGGAGCGGTTAGCAGTTATTCTTCCGCCGGAATTTCTGTTTTTTCTGGCAGCATCCGCGTCGGTTGTGAAACCAAGTAATGTCAAGAGTGCCGTAAAGATTATTTTTTTATCTCTCATTTTAATCTCCTTTTATTGTTCCATTTGTGATATTTATATCAGTTTTTTCTGTTTTACCTATAATATCCTGTAATACAGAGCCAGGTAAATTTAAATCCTTGTTATAATCAACTGTATTATAGGTATATAAAGTATCGCCGGTTCCGGATTTTAATAACTTTATTAACCTGTAATATTCGGTTGTGTTGTCATTATTCAGCTTGAATGTGATTAAAGCATAAGGAATTGATGTGGTTTCGGTTTTCAATGCTTCTTTCAATGCGTCATTTACCTCTTTTCTGAAATTGGTTTCTAAGAAAGATGGGCTTATTGAACCTATATCAAAACTTTTGGCTCCGGATGCTGATACATCCCCATCCTTTATACCGCCAACGAGACCTTCTCGTTTGATTTGGTTTACCCTGTGTTCACCAACTATGACAGATGCTTGGTTAGCAGTCCATTCGGTTACACCGGCAATAGAACCCTTTTCATCAATCATACGTTGAAGAGATGATTTTTCATCAACGATTTGTATATCTTCGTTATGCATAGAAACGGAGTATTCGGAACCGCAATGTGCGGATACCTGATTTAAGTATGAATTGTTTATTACGGTAATTTCGCGTTCCCATGTATCGGTTTTATCAGTTATCTTTCCGTCCATCCATTTACCGACCAAGTCAAGTCCGTTTGCGAAACTGCCCTTGCCGGCTTTTGCATATAAGTCAGGTATATTTGTCGGGAATGTCACACCGTTTGGAACTTCGCCGAATAATTTTTGATATTGTTGATTTATTCCTGCGGTTCCACAGGTTTTTTGCATATTTGTTTTTATTGCATCGGTTGCGCCCAAAGCCTTTCCGGTTGAAAGAACAAGAGAGAAGCATTCAGATGATGCATTTGCAATGGCTCTTGCTCGTTTACAAGCAATAGAGTTTACGCCGGTTATGTTATAATCTTCGGCGATGCTTTTCATTAAATCCTCTGTATACATATAGCAAACGTCGTTGTAATAGTAATCCTTGCCATCAATATATACGTGTAGGGCTGATGTATCAAAGAGGGAATAAAGTTCGCTTGCGTCATAGCATTTGTATTCGTCATCGTTTGCGCCACCGCGACCGTTATGCAAATATGATTCCTTGCATTGTGCAGATACTGCCTTTATAAGAACGTTTCCGCATTCCTTTTTAAGGGCGGTTGCGACAGGTGAGCTTTTTAAAATACATTTTGTTTTATCGTCCGGGCTTACTATATAATTATCGTCTTCGCAAATACAATCGTTATTATCAGCCTTTTTTTGACCGGCAGGACAGCCGAAAGGTGTTAACGGATTGGTTGCGTTAGGTCCGATACATTTCGGATCACCGGGATTTGAACATATAATTTTGGTTGTATTTGAAGTTATAAGTCCGACGGATTTTTTACTTACACCCTTGATTTGTGCGCTTTTTGTTGAACGTGTCGTTCGTTGGGAATAGCAATTATTCGGTAAAGAAAATATACCCATTACTAATAATATATGTGTAATATATTGCTTCATTTTTCCTCAACTTCGTTTTTTTACTTTTCAAGTATAGCATTTTTTTTAACTTTAATCAAATAAAATAATTATTTTTCTTATTTTAGAATAAAAACTTGAAAAATTATAAAAATAGGGGTAAAACAATAATATTTAATATTTTGTAACATAAATTAGGAGTTTAATTATGGTTGGTAAAATTTTAATGCCTAAGGCAACAGCAGTTTGGTTGATTGATAATACTGCGCTTACTTTTGAACAAATCGCTGATTTTTGCGGTATGCATACTTTGGAAGTGCAGGCTTTGGCAGATAGAGATACAACAGATTATATCGTAGGTTTAAGTCCTGTTTTAAACGGTATGCTTTCAAAGGAAGATATCGCAAAATGCGAAGCTGATCCGAAAGCAAGACTTGTCCTTAATAAACATTCAGAAGAATTTATTAAGAAAAGTCATGATGTTAAATCAAGATATACTCCTATGGCTCACAGACAAAACAGACCTGATGCGATTTTGTGGCTTGTGAAAAATCATCCTGATATCAGTGATGCGCAAATTTGCAAACTTGTCAGAACTACAAAGGCTACAGTAGAATCTATTCGTGAAAGAACTCATAAGAATATGTCCGAAATTGTGCCAAGAAGTCCGGTGCTTTTAGGTATTTGTTCCGAATTTGATTTAAGAAAAGCAATAGATGATGCCGAGAAAAAGGCGGTGGCTGCTCAAAAGAAAGCTGAAAAACTTGCTAAAAAATTAAAAAAACAAGATTAAAAAAAAGTTTTTGATTTTGTTAAAATAAATTGACTTTTGTCATAAATTAAATTATATATTTTTTACAAGTTGATTTTAACCTTAAAATATGAGGTAGATTGTGTTTTTTAAAAAGAAATCCGTCAATGAAATTGAACAAAATAATTTAAAGGAAAATCAGATTGCAAAATCGTCTAACAATGATGATATGGCGTCTGATTTTTTAATATCAAGCCTTTCCGAAAATTTAAGAAAGCTTATTAAAAAGGCGAAAAATTCCGGTGTCGTGTCCAAGGCTATGGTCGAAAAAGCCGCAGAAATGGACGGTTTGGATGTGGATGAAATTGATGATGCTTTGGTCCTTATTTCCGAAATAGGGGTTGATGTTAAGGAAGAGTATGATGAGGGTGAGGAGCTTTCATTGGGTGAAGAAGATGTAAATTCCGATGATATTGACTTGGATGATGAGGAAGAGGAATTAGAATCGGACAGCCTTTACGGTGTAAGTAAATCCAAAATTGAAAACAGCACTGCGTTGAAGGAATTTTTATCGGCTCATCAGGAAGATGAGGAATTTCAAGCTGTTGACAGCAGAAGCAGTGATCCTGTGCGTAATTATTTGCGTGCAATGGGTAGTATAGAGCTTTTCTCCCGTGCCGGTGAAATTGCGATTGCAAAGCGTATTGAAGCAGGAAGAAAGCTTATGATTGAGGGACTTTGCGATAGTCCTATGACCGTTAAAAAAATCCTTGGTTGGTATGATGATTTGGTTAAGGGGGAAATGCAACTTCGCGATATAGTCAACCTTGATTTGATGTATGGTGATATTTATATGGATAAGGATTTTCCTGAGGAAGTGATGGAAGATGAAGAGGTAGAAGATAATCCTATGGATGCCGATGATGAAGGAATGGATGATGGCGAATTTTATGAGGATACTTCATCTGTTTCCGTTGCTGCAATGGAAGAGGCTTTGATGGATACGGTTGTTGAGACCTTTAAAAACATAAAGCGTATTTACCTTAAAATCGAAAAGTTGGGGGATAAAAAGGACGAGCTTAAAACAAAGGCGGATATTGCGTCGGCGAACGAAAAATATTCAAAACTTTACTTTGAACTTGTTTCATATATGGCGACAATAAAACTTAATGATGTAAAGATTGCCGAAGTTTTGGATGAAATGGTTGATAAGAACCGTAAACTTTTAACCTTGGAAGGTAAACTTTTACGATTGGCTGAAAATTCAAGGATTAAGCGTGAAGACTTCCTTGAAAAATACAGGGAAAACGGTTTGACCGATGCTTGGATTAAGAAAATTTCAAAAATATCGTCAAAGGATTGGAAGCGTTTTACCACCGTTCATATTGATGAAATTTACCGTATTAAGGATGAAATGGATAAAATTTCCGCTGAGACGGGGCTTCCTATTAACGAATATAAAACTGTTGTGGAAGTTGTTCGTAAGGGTGAAAAGGAAGAAGCACGTGCGAAAAAGGAAATGATTGAGGCGAATCTTCGTCTTGTGATTTCCATTGCGAAAAAGTATACGAACCGCGGACTTCAATTTTTGGATTTGGTGCAAGAGGGTAATATAGGTCTTATGAAAGCGGTTGACAAGTTTGAGTATAGACGCGGATACAAGTTTTCAACCTATGCAACTTGGTGGATAAGGCAGGCGATTACTCGTTCTATCGCTGATCAGGCAAGAACTATACGTATTCCTGTGCATATGATTGAAACTATTACAA
>CAZHAL010000029.1:0-10174 GCA_964530355.1 uncultured Bacteroidales bacterium
TTGGGTAAAATCGGTCAACTGGACGCATGTCTTGCTATGGTGGACAGGTTGAAAAAAACCTAAGGTGGGAACAAGCTGAAAAACGGAATATTAGAGGGGACTTGCGCCAATGCATTGTTAGAAAACGGAAAATATGCTCAAGCGATAGAAGTCTATCGTTTGGCAATAAAAGACTTTGAAACCGTGACTGGCGGTGATCGGGAAATTGCCGCAAACCATAGACTAACAGCAGTAAACGGCATAACCGTTGCCTTAGGTCATCTGGGTAAGGAGGACGAGGCCATAGCGTTATTGCGCAAGGAATTAGAGCAAACTGAAATACCCTATTTCAACAAGTTTTCGCTTACTGTGAGCCTTTGTAACAGGTTGATTACGTTACACCAAGAAAGGCTAAAGAAAAATGACAAAGTATTCACAGAGGTTTGTGACTTGTTGGATTCGCTGACTGTTTCTGGTATCCCTAACCATGAAGAACAAGGAGTCTTACATTGTGTCCATGGGGCGTTGTATATGGCGATTGAGGATATTGCCGAAGCAAAACGATATTATCAACAGGCAAAAAAAGAATTCGTGATTGTAAACTCTCGACACCTAATAGAAGTTGAACAAATAATAACTAATATACCTTGTTGATAAACGTAATGTTGAGTAGAATAAAAATTTAAGTTTCTAAATAATGCAAATCTTGAGTCTAGGTTTTGCGATATATCCACGATAAAAAAAGGAAAAAAGTGAAATTAATTTTTTTGTGTTCAACTAATTGTGAAAGGGAGAAACTTGTATGAACGCCGACGAAAGAAAAATATTTTGGGATAAGCTATGTTCATTTAATGGAAGTGATGTTAAGGCGGAAGGACTTGAGTTAATGCAAGTAATAAAACTGCCGCAATTGCTTTACAGGTATAGGGTTGTTAATGACTCTACGATAGATGCATTGAAAAATAATAAACTTTATTTTTCTAATTCATCATATTATGATGACCCATTTGATACGTATTTAAATATTAACTATAGGAAAATTTATCAACAACTGATTCAAACACAAGGATATAAAGAACATTCTATAAGTGTATTTGAACAAATATGTAGGAATAACGGTGAAGATGAAAAGAAGGTTGCGCAAGCAGTAAAAAAATTTTGTGAATTGTCTAACGAACAAGTTTTTAATGTTCTTTCTTCCTTTTTGAAAAATGAGATTCAGCCGCTTATAAGAAACACATCTATGTCGGTTTGTTTTTCGGAGAGTGGCATTAACGAGTCTATGTGGTTGAAATATGCGGATCAATATAAAGGATTCTGCGTAATGTATAGTTTGCGTGAGGAAGATGAAGCTAGACCATATAAAGCAAAAGGAAATGGCAAACATTCGCCGTAAAATCGGTATAGTTTTTCAGGATTACAAACTTCTTGATCACCTTTCCGTCCTTGATAATATCGCCCTTCCCCTTCGCATTATCGGAAGAAGCGAGAAATATATCCACACCCACGTGCCGGAACTTATCGAATGGGTGGGATTAAAAAATTTCATCAATGCAACACCTCCGCTTTTATCCGGCGGGCAACAACAACGTGTTGCAATCGCCCGTGCAGTAATTAATAACCCGAGCATTTTAATTGCCGACGAACCAACCGGCAATGTGGATGAGGAAATGGCTAAAAAACTCTTGTTCTTGTTTCTGGAACTAAATAAAATGGGAACAACAATAATCATTGCCACCCACAGCAAAAATTTAATAAAGCAATTTAAATTTCCTGTCCTTCACCTTGAAAACGGATATTTAACAAAGGAATAAAAATGTTAAAAACTGACATCGCATTCAAATCAGATATAAACAAAGGCTTTTTACCATTCATAACTGCATTTATGGTATTTTTGGCATCAATCACATTTGCCACCGCAATGATAGGTCACGACTTAACATCCGATTGGAACAAACGTATGTCAAATAATATTACCATACAAGTTTTACCGGATATGAAAAATAAAAATCCGAATAAGGAAATTGAGGAACACATCAAAAATATCACTCTTATTTTAAAACAAACCCCCGGAATAAAATCATCCTATGCAATGACTCTTTCGGAAACAACCGAACTTTTAAAACCATGGCTGGGCGACATAGGAAAAAACAAATTGGATATTCCGCTTCCCCGAATAATAACGGTGGAAGTTTCCGACGTAATCCCTCTTAACATAAGGGCGTTAAAGGATGAAATACAAAACTATTCAAAACTGATAACCATAGAGACCTATGAATCTTGGATGAGCGAGTTTTCCAAAACAATCTCCGCCCTTCAAACACTTTTGGGCTTGATTATAATACTTATACTTTCCACAACCGCAATCACAATCGCCTATGCAACAAAATCAGGCTTAATCGCGAACAAAAATGTAATTGAAATAATGCATATGGTAGGTGCCCAAAACAACTACATATCAAAACATTTTTCAAACCAAATGATGAACTTGTCGGTTATGGGTGGCATCACCGGATACATAATCGCCTGTATGACAATAGCAATTATAAAAAACTTTGCCGGCAACATAGACGGCGGAATAATTTCAAATTTCAATTTCAGCGGGATGGTATATTGGTATATACTTTTAATACCAATCATTGCCGGAATAATTTCAAAATTAACCGCTGTTCTGACCGTAAATACAACACTGAACAAAATGGTATAAAATGGAAGTAGTAGAAAAATACAAAGAAGGTTTCAAACCAACCGACACTTTTTTAACCGAAAACCGAAGCAGAAAAATAATCCTATGGATGATAGCATTACTTTTCGCATATTTAATCGGATTCATGGTATTCGCATTACGCCTTAATTTCACAGACCAATCACCAAACGAAAAAACCGATGCGATAATAGTTTTAACCGGCGAAACAAAACGTATCACCGACAGCATCGAAGAATTCGCAAAGGGCAACGCCAACCGACTTTTCATATCCGGCATACACAAACAAAGCTCTCTTGAAAAATTGATTGATAAAACAATATTTGATTTGCAAAAGGAAGGCAAACTTAAAACTTCCAAGGAAAATTTAAAGTCAAGGATTTCCACCGGTCGCGCAGAAAACACTATTGAAAACGGGCTTGAAAGTGCAACATGGATAAAAAATAACAAGGTCGAATCCATCCGCCTTATTACATCATATTATCATATGCCACGAAGCAAGTTGATATTCGAAAAATATATTCCTAATGTAAAAATAATCGAACACCCTATAACATTTGCAAATAAAAAACCAAACATATTTTCAAACTCCCGACAACTCCGCCTGACATTCAGCGAATACAACAAATATATAATGACCTATATATGGAACAAAGCCGGATTTGAATCAACATTCATACTAAAAATACAGGATAAATTATAATGATTAACACAGTCATCCGATCAATAATATTTAACATATTATTTGTAATCACAACCGCATTTTTTTCAATCCTTGCAACACTTACCATACCGCTTCCAAAAAAAACAACTTTATATATTTCCTTTTTTTGGAGCTATTGCGTAATATTCCTTTTAAAATATATTTGCAAAATAAAATATAACGTAACGGGACGCCATAACATTCCGAAAAACCAAAACGTGATATTCGCATCCAAACATCAATCTGCATGGGAAACCGCCACATATCAATACATTCTAAGGAATTGTATATTTATGTTTAAAAAAGAACTGGCATTCATTCCATTTTTCGGACTGACTTTAATAAAGGCCGGAAATATCTTAGTCGACAGAGGCAACGCCACAAAAAAAACATTAAACAAACTCACCAAACGTTTCAGGGAAACTCTTGAATACAGAAACATTATTATTTTTCCGGAAGGCACCCGCACAACTCCAAACACAGATGTAAAATATAAATCGGGATTAAGCATAATAACACAAAACATTGAAAACAAATGGGTCGTCCCTATTGCAATAAATTCCGGTCTTTTTTGGCCAAAGCATAGTTTCTTAAAACATCCGGGAACTGTGGAAGTTCACATTCTTCCGCCAATAAAGACAGGTTCTCTTCCACGTGATAAGTTCCAAGAACAACTTGTATCAGAAATAGAAACCGAAGAAAAAAAGATATGCTGATTTAATTCGACCAATTCCAATTATCATTAGCCACAGATCCGGAACAAGTCTGCTTTGCACATCTTTTCGCCTCATCATATATCAATCCCGGCAAAGGATCAGACATTCCCGAATAAGTATTCGTAACAACACGATATATATCGGCATATTCATAAGCAAGCCCGCGCAAAATAACCGACACCGGAGTTTTATCAGTAATAACAATATTACCGATTCGCTGTCCGTATAACTGAGAATTAAGTTTTTTCACAATCACATCCGACATATTAACTTTTGCCGTCCCGTCAGTTGTTTTAATATTATATTTATTTCTGTTAAACTTACTGTATATATTATTAAACACAAAACCGACCGAATCATAAACAGAACCGGAATCGGTATAACTCATAACCCTTCCATCTGACAATTTTGAATCAATATTAATACTTGATAAATCCATATCCCCAAACATAGCATAAGAAGTAGATTGTTCCGGAGTTTTAATCAAACTTCCGACATATAAATCAACCGGACTATACACAGATACAGTATTAACATCAGCAAAGCTGAATCTGTTTTCCTCCGATGAGTTAGTCATCAAATCATTACTGATATGCAAAGAATTATGAAGATATAAATTTGACGTCGTATCATCTTCTACACTGACAGTCGGCTGATTCAAACCATTCGGAAAAACAAGCGTAGCATTAAGTGCATTCATACTTGCATTAAAGTTTAATTCTTCCTCAATCGATAAAATACTGATATCCGCCCGGCCGTTAGAAGACATAAATACATCATTAACCTCAACGACCCCCTCTTCCAAATTTTCTTTTCCCTTGGCAACAACAAAATCCTTAACCATTTCTATATCATTAAGGTTCATAAAAACATCCGTTTTCATAGTCGAAGAACCTATACCGTTTCTTGATATATATTGATAATCCTTTTTCGCAAACCCAACCTTAAATATAACCGGAGGAGTAGCCCAATTTTCCCCCCACCCGTTACCGTCCAAAGACCAATTTGCACCATAAATAATACCATCTTCCAAATACCCGCCGAAACCTTTACTTTCCTTAACAATCTCACGAATACGCATATCCGGAATTTCCGAATTACCGTCGGCAATAATAATTGCATCATATTCGACATTACCATCCAACTTTTCCACACTTCTGACTTTCACACGATACTTCTGTCCGATAATATTTGAAGTTTTAAAGTTTTTAGGAAGCCCGTTTTCCTCCAATATCGAAAAATCAATCAAATGCACACCCAAAGGAATATCAGGTTTCAATTTCAAATAATTTTCCGTCGCGGTTTTAAGTTTCATCATATCCTTCACAATCAACTGATTACGAAGGGTATCAGACCTTTCCTTAACATTTTTCTGAATAAAAGGGAAAACAACAAACATAATTGCTAACATAAGCAACACTTCCAACAAAATATTTCCCTTATCATTTTTATAATTTTTCATATTCATTCCTATTTTAATACTGGTACGGCCGGCATATTATTAATTTTCACTGACAAATCAGAAAGCCCCTCACTGAATTTATTAAAGAAATTATCAAAGTTAATCTTATTTAACACCTTTCCGTCACAACCGCTATAATTGGTTCTTGATACAGGAGTATTGCAAGCATCATATATAATAACGCTGGACCCCTTATTAACATTCATCACACCGGCAGAGGAGTTAAATACATTTGACCGACTCCTGATATGTCCGTTTTTAATAGTAATAGTTTGCACTTTCAAATCATCAACATCATTCGCTGCAATTTCCAAACGCAACTTTGAATCCTCCCTCGGCTTCACCGAAAGATTCGTAAGTTTTTCATTATATCCCGAAAGAGTTGATATCTGCATATTTTGAAGGGCAAAATTCATAAGTGTCGCAATACCTTCCACAATAACATTTGCATGGAACGATGATACCGAAGACGACGAAGCATTTTGTAACAACCCATTCGGAGTTTTAACTTCTTTAAGTATAGAAATACTGTCCTCCGCATTCGACACCAAATCCAAAATTTCCATTTTCGATGTGTTTATATACGTATTTGTAACAAAGGTCAAAATCCCCTTTACGATAACACTGTTATTTATATATGAAACACCCTCAAACTGTCCGTTGTTGAAATTAAGTTCCTTTATTTTTTGCGTATCCGTAGAGGAGGAATAGAGATTCGCCGCCTCTATCGTTCCGAAATTATTTATACTATACCCGCCAAGACTTAAATCCACACGCATGGTATTTCCATCCTTACCACCCTGATTATTTCTGTATAAATAATTAGATGAGGCATATTCGTTTTCCAAATTCGTATCATCAATTTTAATAACAACAATATTCTCACCATCTATATTAGATGTGATATTCATAAACGGTTCTGACCAGGCACCCGTAATGGAATAGGCATAATTTTCATCCCTATATCCGGCAGTATCCCCGGCATAAAGCAAAGTTTGTTTAAACGCCATTTCATCAAGCCCCAACGCATCTGCATTCAAAACTGCAAATACATTAACCAAACCATCATTATCTTTTTTATACGAAACTCTGAAATCCTTACGCAAATCAGGATTTATTTCATCTGGCAAACCGTAATCACTGACAAAAAGATTATACACATTATTTGAAATTTTTCCCGAACTTCCATTCGCCCAATTTCGCTTTTCAATCGATGCATAGTTAAGCAAAGATTTTTCAATCTGCTTTAATTGTTTCGCAATATTGATATATTTAACCTCATACAATTCTTTAAAAGAATATTTCAAAACAGCCGGTGTAATAATCATCATAATAGCAACCGCGAGTATTATTTCAATAACACCCAAACCGATACTATCCTTATATTTAAAATAATTATTTTTCATACGCCACCTGCTTTTTCAAAATATTTAATCCACAAAGTTCTTATCTGTTGCCAAAATCCGTAAACTTTATCCGATAAACAATAGGAACCGGCCGAACCATTTCCCCAACAAATATCATAAACTTCCGACATACCGGACAAATTTATCTTACTGCTTGCTTCTGTAAAATCCCCAAGCAAAGATATAGTTCCATCATATATATAACTTTCAATACCATCCTCATCATCCTTTAATTCAATTTCATTAAATATATTACTTACCGTTCCCGTTGAATAAAGATTATCCGCAGTAATATCAGTCGCACCGAAATTCCACGAACCGCTATTTTCACCAGAGTCCACAGGAACAACATTCAAATCACCTTCTACAACAAGCTTACTTGTAACAAGCTCTTTTGCAGTCAAATCACCCGGATCAAATTGGATTTTCGAAACATCCATATTTTCAATTTTCAAAGAACTCATATCAATGTTAGATGTCTTTACTTTCATAGGTTCATTTTGAATAAACGGCTCCTGATTTTCGGCTGAAAACACACCTTCAAGTGTAGAATCGGCAATTTCCAATTTTTTTCCGGCAAGTCCCGCTACCTTTAAACTGTTCATAATATTTAAAATACTACCCTGAGATTTATAAACATCAACCAAACTGTTCCCGTTCATATTTATATTTGTAAGCATAGTATTAACAGTAGTTGTTCCGCCCGGTCCCTTATTTATATACAAATAATCCGACACCATAAAAGCATCACTTACAAACATAACCAAGGCACCTTGCCCACCAATAATATTCCCAATCTGAGTTTTAAGTGTAGACGACAATTTCGCATTGTAATTTGTAAGTTCCGTATGATCCCCGGTCGAAAGCACGACACCCTGATCAAATAAATATTCACCGATACTGTTCAATGTTAAATCATCAACATTACCGTATGCAAACACAGCCGCCTCAATTATATCGGACGAATTGTCCCCTGCAACAACCGTTTTTTTACATGTGATAAAAGAATATGTCTGACCGAAAGCATTGGTTGTTTGAAGTCTCTCTCCGCCGTAATCTTTAAGAAGATTTTTCATCTCATTACCGGATTTCACAACACAACCGCTTGGGACCGCAGTCCTGTCAAACGAAATATATGATGTAACCGCCTTTTGCAAAAGCGACATCTGAGCAATAACTTCCTCTCGGTTAATAGATTCGTTATATTTTCTTATCTGATTTAAAATAATAGGAGTCATGGCAACCATAACAGCCAAACCCAAAAGAGTTTGAAGCAATACAGCACCGCCATCATTTTTTTTAAAAGATTTTCTTCCTCTAAAAAACATTTCTCTCTCCTCAACTACATATAATAACAAAAAAAATATTAAATGGAAAGCAAAACTTTATGTAGAAAATAAAAAAAAACTGTTATATAATGACATCCAAATGTAAAAGGAGAAATTATGAATAAAAAATATATAAAATTTATAATATTTACACTTCTTATATTATGTATGATATTTGTTGCGATTCTTCCGATAAAAAAAATAAATACTCTTAAATCTGAAATAACAACCATTCGCCAAAATCAGGTAAAATTATTAAATGATAATTTAAAATTAATTCCTGAATTGATAAATATATCAAAGGGATATTTGATAAACGATAAAAACGCCCTCAAAAATATAATAAAAATAAATATCCTTGCTACCGAACAAACAAAATCTTTTGATGAAACATACAAAAATCAATCAAAGTTACTTTCCTTAACAATGGAATTATTAGATGATGCGAAAAAAAATTCTCCGCTCACAACAAATCAAAAATTTATAGATATAAGTAATACACTTACATCAATAAATACAAAAATCATAACAGATAATATAATCTGTGTTGAAAAATCAAACAAACTTAAAAAACTTTTAAAACTTCCGCTTTATGATAATTTTGTAAATAAGGAAGAAATAAATAAAATCCTTTGCACGGAAAATTTTTCCGACTTAAAACAAAATTTTAATTTTTAATTGGAATTTATTTTAAAAACTTCCGGTCATAGACACGATAAAATCAAGGATTTTTTGCCTTTTATCAGTATCATTTATACGCCAGTAAGCATTAACAAGTCGCAAAGTTTCCGTATTATTCATAGGATCATCAAAGACAACTTCCTCTTCTGATACATGATTAACATCCATATTGGTATTGAATGCGTCAACAACTTCGGGTATAGCTTCTTCAAGTCCATAAAAAAAGAAACTGACCTCAACTTGCAAAACCTTTGAAATAATAAATAAACGACTTGCACTGATTCTGTTTGCACCGCTTTCGTATTTTTGCACCTGCTGAAAAGTCACACCTATCATAGATGCAAGCTCCTCCTGACTCATACGAAGCATAACGCGACGAAGTTTCAATCGCTTACCGACATATTTATCAAGCAAATTTACATCTAACTCTTTTGTATATATATCATCAATTTCGATTCTGTTATTTTTCAACTTCTCTACCCTTTAAATTGTTTTCTTGAATTAATATTCATAATATACTAAAATAAATAAAAAATCAATATGAAATAGGAAAAAATATGTCATACCAAAAAGATAACATTTTCGCACAAATAATAAACGGGACTGCACCGGCAACAAAAATTTTTGAAAATAAAAACACCATTGTGATAAAAAATTTATATCCGCGCGCACCACATCATTTCTTGGTTTTACCAAAGGGCGAATACGAATCTTACACCTCATTCGGACTTAATGCAACAGAGGAAGAAAAACTTGATTTATTCAATGCCATAAACGAGGTAATAAAGGAATACAACCTTAATGATAAAGGTTACAGATTAGTCGCAAACACAGGTGATTTCGGTGGTCAATCAATCCCTCATTTTCATATACATATTTTAGGAGGCGAAAAACTTCCTACCTTCGGCTTATAACTTTTTTTATTTACAACATAAAAAAATTATATTATCCTGTAACTTAGCTTTGATAGTTCAAAGCAAGGGACTTACAAACCCTTATTAACAACGAGAAATAACTCGTAAAAATTTATAGCCCAGCTTCCCTTTGGGGAGGACGGCTATATAAGGTATCAGCATATTGTGTTATGCACATTTGTGTTATACGCGAAAATGTCGTGCCATATTGTTAAGTGGTTTGTAAACTCCCCCAAGTAAAAAGGGAGGAAAAAAGATGAACCAGACACAAACAAAAAGAC
>CAZHAL010000030.1:0-9819 GCA_964530355.1 uncultured Bacteroidales bacterium
ATGGTGGAAAGAACCGGTTGTGATATTGCTACCTGCGGTATGGTTTTCAAAACAGCGGAAGCAATCAACAATCCGAATAATGTAAAGATTGTTATGGGTATAAAGGATGGTGAAAAGGAAGCTCGTTGTCTATATTTCACTCGTGCGGCTGCTCCTTACATCAGGAATCCGGAAAAATCTAAATCTCACAATTTCTATCATCATATTGGTATTTATGTGTATAAGGCAGAATCACTTAAAAAGATGGTTTCTCTTCCTGTCGGTGTATTGGAAGACAGGGAGGCATTGGAACAACTTCGTGCGTTGGAGGCAGGTATGGAAATCCGTGCTCAGGTTATAGATTCAATGAAACTTATTGAGGAGGCTCCTGCTGATATAAATACACAGGAAGAATACACAGAATCCTTAAAATGGATTAAATAAATCTTACCCCCTTTATATTGTAAGGGGGAAATTTTTTTTAAGTAGCAATGAATTTTGTTTCGTTTTAATAAGTAAAAAAACGCCCCTCTTTTGAGGGGATTTTAATTATCTTCCATTATCTTTTACATTTGGGAAAAAGTCTTTTAATATTTTATTATACTTTTTAACTTGTTTTTCAACTTGTTCAAAATATTCAGGCTTGTGTACTAACAAAAAAAGAAACTCACTTCTATTTAATAACAACTTAGATACAGTATTAAAAACGTTATACTCTCTCTCATTAAAATAACGATATCCACTAGTAGCAATATCATCCAAATATTTAACCATTCCAGATTCTGCCCTTTCTTTCTCAAATATACCACTAAGGATTTTATCACGATTCTTTAGTCGTTTAAATATATCAAAAGTACCTTGTAATAGTTCTTTTTTTTCATCATTCTTTATTTTTTTGAACCACCACTCTCTAAAATAATTAAACCTTCCTCCTACTATCAGTGCTCTCTTTTCTTCATCTGTACAATCTCCAATATATTTACTAAAGCCATCATTAGTATATATTTCTGTTAACTCATGTAAATAAGAATCTATCTCTATTTCCTCACGGCTTGCATATTCGTTACTTACTATTCCCTTTTTGTATATATCAACCAATCTGCTTAATAATCTATATTTATCAGGATGATTTTCATTAAACAAGTTAATATAATCTTTTATAAATTTAATATCTTCATCTTTTAACTCTGATAAGTCTTGCGCTATACTACTTAAAGGTTGGTTATCTAAGTCTAATATGGCTCTTGCCTTATATTGTTCAATATGGAATTGATACCTATAATTAGTTTTAGATACTGTCCGATTTTCTTCCCTTACATCTTCATAGGTAAGATATTTAATTTTTTCTTTGTTTGTATTTTTTTTAACTGTATTCATTTTTCACCTCTTTTTTTGTTAATTTTAACTAATGATTCTCATATTAAACAAAAAAAAAGAAATGTCAACAATTATTTTGAGGTTTATTTGTTAGGGCAGATATTTAATATCCCTCTCCCTTTCCCGGGTTGATAGTTCCTATCTGTATAGGCATCCCCTTATCCCCCCTTTAGGGGGATGCCGGAAAACCACTTCGTGATTTTTGAACTGGCAGATATGGTTATGTAATTTTCTCTCAGAAAGCCGAGCACCGGCGGTTCCATAGGCTGACTATTTTTTCCCATAAAAAAATCCCCTCGGACCTGAGGGGATAATTTATTTTTTCTTTTTAATTACCAACTTAAATATAGGATTAAAGGTATAAAGATAAATTATACTCATAAATGAAAGATAGAACATTGTTTCGGAGGTTTCCTCAAACATCTCATTCGGAAGTAATGTTTCACCAAGGGTTCCTAAGATTATACCTAACATAAACAGTAAAATATCTATGGCCGGGAATTTTGCAAACTTTACATAATCCCACAATGTTTTATAAAGACGATGTATGAAAAAATAAACAAGGGTAAATACCATAAACAAAGCGTATAAAGTATTTGGAAGACGGCTGTAATTCGGAATGATTTCCGCCCAAGTTTTAAATGAGGCTGTCATACCTTCGTGCGGGAAGAAAATCCTTCCGCAATTTATCTCTCTTAAAAACAAAATGAATGAAAGCATTGAAAACCATCTGAAAAGATATTTATGCTCTTTGTTTTTTAATGCAAAAATTACTGATAAAACTAAAATCACGATTTGCAAATTTTCAAAAAATGAATTTTCCAATGCATATTTTTCCGGTAACCAAAGTATGCATGGAATTATTGCGATACAATTTATTATTGATAATGATGTTGTTGGGAATATTTTCCAATTAAGGCGAGATATTACATCCTTTATAAATTTTAATGTTGTCATTTTAACCTCTTTTTATAAATAAACTATAATTTGTTTTTACAAGATTTAATTCATAATTACAACTATAAAATTAAGATATGTTGCAAATATTACCCATAACAGGTATGGAAAAAGCAATATATATGAAAGCATATTATATCTTTTGTATACAGTCAGCATATTCCATATTATAAATATATAAAACAATATTTCTACAAATGCCATAAGCGGGGCTTTTAATCCGAAAAATAAAATTACCCACAAAAGGTTAAAAAATAATTGCAAAGCGAAAATAAAAATTACATAACTTTTCTCTTTCTTTGTGGCGCCTTTATAGGCAAGGCAAGTTGCAACACCTATTGTTATATATAATATGCACCATACCACCGGAAATATATAATTTGCCGGTGTCAACATTGATTTTGTAAGGGACGGATACCATCCCCGAATACTGTTGGATTGTATTATACTGCCTATGTATCCGACAAGGTTGCATATAAGTATTAAAATCGAACATCTTAATAAATCCTTTAATGTAAAGCGTTGTTTCTTCCATTGCTTTTCAGCGATTTGTATATTTTCAAACATTACATTTCTCCTTTTTCTATCTTACTATCATTTATACAAATACAGCTTTTAATTGACAATGAGAATTTATTCTATTTTTTCTTTATATTGTAAAAAAATATTTTTATGGTATACTTTGATTGTAAAAAAAAACGGAGGTGAAAATGAATTTAAAAAATCTTAATATCAATGTTGTTTTTGTTGTCATTGTCGGATTGATTGCTTATGCTTTCAGCGGCAGAAATGATAATCAAATACATGTTTCCGGCGAATGTTCGAAAAAGGTTGCAAAGGACAGGGTTTCCATAATTTTACAGGTTAAAAATTTGGATAAAAATGCAAGCATTGCATCCCAAAAATCAATGAAAACATATAAGGCAATTTCCGAATATGTTGTCGGTCTTCAAAAGGAATATCCCGAAATTGAACTTGAAACAACAGAATATGACACATACGAAAAAAGGGAATGGAATTCCAGTTTAAAAAAGAATGTAAAGCTTGGGGTTGAAAATGTTATCGGTTTATCCATAACTTCGCCAAAGATGGATTTGGTTGGAACAATACTTTCCGAAGTTTCAAAATTTTCCGATGTTTACCCTAATGGGCTAAGATCCTTTGTATCAAGGGCTACATTTAAAAAAGAACAAGCAGCTTGTTTGGATGAAGCCGTAAAAAATGCTCAGGCAAAGGCATCAGAGATGGCAAATTCGGTTGGACAATCCATCGGTAAAATGACAAATGTCAGTGTTTATAATGATAATTACTCTTATGCTTCAAATACTCGCAATTATAAAGCTATAGCAAAAATGGCTGTGATGGAAGATGCCGAGGAAGATATGGTGGAAGCCGGCGGACCTTCTATATTCACAGGCAATGCCGATATTTCATTAAAAGTAAATGCTTCATTTGAATTAAAATAACAAAGGCCCCAAACGGGGCTTTTTTTTTTACTTGCATAAATTAAATAATTATTATAGTCTTTGTGATTAAAAAAGGACAGGAGATAAAAAATTTTAGATTTGGAAATAATTGCTGTTTATACCGTTTATTTTACTATGGCATTTGCAACATATAAAATAATAAATTCCCGCTATCTATAATTTTTTTATTTCAAAGCCATCCTTTGAATCCATAATTTCGTATCCCGCAGAAATAATTTGTTTTTTAAGTTCATCCGCAAGGGCATAATCTTTATTTTGCTTTGCTTGCCATCTTTGGTTTGCAAGGTTGGTGATTTCGTCCGGAATAACGACATTTAATTTTTCGGTTGCGGAATCTATAAACTTTAATCCCAAGATATCATCGAAAAATTCAATTAACTTTAATTTTGTTGCGGGATGCATATCTGATTTTAAAACTTCCTGTAATAAAACAATAGCGCCGGAAGTATTTAAGTCATTATTTAGTGTTTCAAGGATTTTTGTTTTCCATTCTTCGAATATAGCCTTGTCATAATCTCCGGTTGCAGATTTTATAATGTCAGCAACTTTTTTTACTATATTTTCATAGGATTTTTTGGCGCCGTCCAAAAGCTCGTATGAAAATGTAAGTTGCGTTCTGTAACTTGCAAGAAGTAAAAAATATCTGTATACAAGTGCGGAATAGCCCTTTTCCTTTAACAAAGAAAGGGTTAAAAATTCGCCGTTTGATTTACTCATTTTACCGCTTACGTCATTTAAAAATTCCATGTGGACCCAGTAATTGACCCATTTATGCCCTATGACAGGTTCGACCTGTGCGATTTCGTTTGTATGGTGGACTTTGATATGATCAACACCGCCGGAGTGGATATCCAACCTATCACCTATTTCAGTTAAGCACATTG
This sequence comes from uncultured Bacteroidales bacterium, assembly GCA_964530355.1. GTDB lineage: Bacteria > Pseudomonadota > Alphaproteobacteria > Rs-D84 > CACZYB01 > CACZYB01. Next base: position 4,685 of record CAZHAL010000030.1, read on the forward strand.
CGGAACATTCAATATGCCAGCCTGGGAAACCAACACCCCATGGACTGTCCCATTCCATTTGGCGTTTTTCATTTATCGGGGAAAATTTCCATAACGCAAAGTCGGCAATGTTTTTTTTGCCGTTTGAAAAATCTACTCTGGCGCCGGCCTTTAATTCATCAAGGTTTTGTCCGCCAAGTTTTCCGTAATCCGCGAACTTTGATGTATCATAATAAATACCGTCGTTTTCGATTTTATATGTATAACCTAAGTCCTCTAATTTTTTAACAAGGTCAATTTGTTCCTGTATATACTTGGTCGCAGGAGTATATTTCGTTGCCGGGAGGATATTCAAATCGGAAATGTCGTTCATAAAGACATCGGTATAATATTTTGCAATATCCCAAACGGATTTGCCTTCACGCTTGGAGCCCTTTTCCATTTTATCTTCGCCGGTATCGCCATCGGAGGTCAAATGCCCCACATCGGTGATATTCATTATATGTTTGACCTTGTAACCGTTGGCAAGGAACATTCTTTTCATAATATCTTGGGAAACATAGGTCCTGAGATTTCCGATATGTGCAAAGTGATACACGGTAGGACCGCATGTATAAATTGACACTTCGCCTTCGTTTACAGGTTTAAAAGTTTCAATGTTTCTTGACATAGTATTATATAATTTTATATCCATAATTTTTCCTATTTTATTTCTGTGAATTTTTCATTTTCAATTTTGTATTTTATAAAACCCGCATCACCGTCAATATCTATACCATTTATGTAATAAATATTTTCCGGAGTATTAGGATTGATTATTTCATATCCTAAAATTTTTGCAATAAATTTCGAAATATTATAATGTGAAAGTAATTTCGGAGGCTTGTTCATTCCAAATAAATCCTTTGGTTTTACATTTTTAGTATATAACATAAATGGGACTTCGGCAACACGAAAATCCAAAAATGAATGACCCCAAAGGCCGTCTTGCCCCATCATTTGTCCATGATCAGATGTAATTATTAAATAAACTTTGCCGTCAAGTGTTTTTGCCCAATTTACAACCTTGTATAACAAATCATCTAAATAAAGCATTGCGTTATCATAGCTGTTCAATTTAAAATCCTTGTTTTCATCATTAAAGACATTATATTGCGGTAAGTTTTCATAAATTTTTTCGTATGGATAATGCACAGCCCTTGTTTGCACAACAAAGAAATTTTTATCCTTTAACGGTGTAGATTTTAAAAGTGTAAGTGCATAGTCATCACCTGATTTATTATATTTATGTCTGGCATTATCTCTGTATATTATTTTATCAACGAAACCTATTCCTATATTTGAAAAAGTTTTACTTGATTGCGGGGAATACATAACGGTTTGAAAGCCCTGTGATTTTGCCATTTTAAAAAGGTTGTTATTTTTAATAAATGAGGCAAGATGATTTTTGGCTTCCTGTTGAAAATTAAAAAACATTGATAACGAGATTGAGGTTGAAACGCCGGAAGAAATTGCCCTTGAAAAAACAAAATTTTTATCCTGTTTTAATTTTTCAAGGTTCGGTGTTGTCTTCCTTTCATATCCATATAATGACATATTGTTCGGGCTGGTGCTTTCCAACATATAAAAAATTATTGTTACGGGTTCGGTTATGTTTTTTTGTTTGATAACCTTATATGGTAAAAAGTTATTTTGTTTGCTGTTTATATGGACCAAATAATCTGATAATGATTTTATTCCGTTTCTGAAAATATATCTTAGCGGGGACGGAGAATTTACATCCTTCGGTTGTCTTAAAACAATATACGGTTGGTAAAGGAAAATGCTTAAAAATACTATAATAAATATATTTGAATGGAAGATGTATTTGTATGTTTTTTTCCGTAATAAAATTGATAGAGCAAAAAGCATTATGCACATAATCGGTAAATACCAAAACCTTATCATATCGGCAAAAAAGCCCAATGCGATGTCTTCTGTTTCAACAAACAAAAGTCGTATATCTACACCTAAAAAATATCTTCCGAAATGGAAAAGATAGAACAAAGAACAACACATTAAAATCCATACAAGGCTTAAAACCGTTATGAAAAATTTATTACTTTTTATAAGGAATAAAGAGGACATAAATAAAAATATATAAAGGAAAGTGTTTGCGTGGAAATGTGCGATATAACCATTTGAAAATATCCTTAATAAATAATCCGGAATAATGACGATAAAAGAAAAAAGAAGGGCAAATAAAAAAGAATATGCCCCCTTTTCCCAATTAACCGATAACTTCTTAATAATATTCATTAGTCCTTTTTTTTAATCAAGCCAATATTCAATAGTTGAAACAACCCTTACTTTTTTATTGATGAATTGTTTTTCATAGCCATCATCCTCCTCTGCAAGGATAGAGAAAACTCCTTGGGAAGCCTTTCTTATTTTACCGACCTTTGAACCGGAAGCCTTTGCAAATTCTTCGGCAGATTGTTTTGCGTTCTTTGTTGCCTCTTCAAGCATTTTTGGTTTTATTTCGTTAAGTCCGGTAAATAAATAAGTCACAGGTTTGGAATATTCGTCCCCGTCAAAAATTATACCCTTTGAAATAAGCGAACTTATATTACTTGATGTTTTTTCAACCAAGTTTACATTTGGCGATTTAACGGTTAATTTTTGGGTTAGGATATAGCGGTATGTCGGTGTTCTGTCCGAGCCATAGCGTTCGGCAAGTTTATCAACAACGCTTAAATTATCCGGAACTATTTCATCATCGGAAAAGCCGGATGACTTTAAAAATTTTATAACTTCGCTAAGTTGATTTTCAACTTTTTGTTGTGAAGAAAGCATATCATTACCCGCAACGGTAAATTTTATTTTCCAAATTGCAAGGTCAGCCTTTACATTCATTTCGGCAAGCCCCTTTACCACAACGGAATTATTTGTTTTGTATGTTTTGAAATAATAATATCCAGGAAAAAATCCGGCACACATTAAACCGATACATAAAAATACGCCATAAATAATTTTTGTTTTTCTTTTGTCGTCCATTTTTATCTCCTTTCATAAAATTTATATAAATAAAATTTAACCCTATTTTTTATAAAAGGCAAGTGCAAAAAATACTTTACTTTCACATAGGTATCAATTATTATAAAGGGACAAAATCAATTATAAAATTAGGATAGAAAAAATGTCAGAACAAAACCTTAATTCTTATGCTGAACAATTATATAAATTTCAAGAAGAAAATGATTACTTTAAGGCAAATCCAGAAAGTAAGAAACCTCGTTTCACAATTATGATTCCGCCACCGAATGTTACCGGAAATCTTCATCTCGGACATGCGTTCACAATGACTATGCAGGATGTTGTCATAAGGTATAAAAGGATGAAGGGTTTTGACACGCTTCTTCTTCCTGGAACGGATCACGCAAGTATTGCGACACAAATGCTTGTTGAAAAGCATCTTAAAACTAAGGGGATTGATAAAAATGAAATAGGCAGGGCGAAATTTTTGGAGTATGCTTGGGATTGGAAAAATACTTATGCCGGCAATATCACTTCTCAACTTAGGACTATCGGATATTCAGCGGATTGGTCACGTGAAAGATTTACTCTTGATGCCGGACTTAACAAGGCGGTTGTAGAGGCGTTTGTTCGTTTGTATGAAGACGGGCTTATTTACAAGGACAAGCGTCTTGTTAATTGGGACCCTGCACTTCTTACCTCTCTTTCCGATTTGGAAGTTAATATGGTGGAAGAAAACGGCTCTATGTGGCATATCAGGTATGACATAGAGGGCAGTGACGATTCAATTATCATTGCGACGACCCGTCCCGAAACTATGCTTGGGGATACAGGAATTGCGGTTAATCCGAATGATGAACGTTTCAAACATTTAATCGGGAAATTCGCGATACTTCCTATACTCGGTCGCAGGATTGAAATTGTCGGTGATGATTATGCGGATATGACAAAGGGGACCGGCGCGGTGAAGATTACGCCTGCACATGACTTTAACGATTTTGAAGTTGGAAAGCGTCATAACCTTAACATAATAAATATTTTCCATAATAATGCGACTATTGATACATCCAAAATCACGGAGGAAAGTGATTTCGTGAAGTCGTTGGAGGGATTGGACAGGTTTGAGGCAAGAAAACTTATCGTTGAAAAATTGCGTGAGCTTGGCAACCTTATCAAGATAGAGCCTTATGTTCATCAGGTTCCGCATTCGGAGCGTGGTGGTGCGGTTGTTGAACCAAGGATGACGGAGCAATGGTATTTGGATGTTTCCGGTATGGCAAAAAAGGCGATTGATTTGGTTAAAACCGGAAAGTTGGAATTTATTCCAAAGATGTGGGAAAATACTTTCTTTGCTTGGCTTGAAAATATACAGCCTTGGTGTATTTCGCGACAACTTTGGTGGGGGCACCAGATTCCCGCTTACTATACGGATGACGGGAAAATTATTGTCGCGCACAGTTTGGCGGAAGCACAGGCAAAGGCCGGTGCCGACGTTCATTTGACACAGGACGAAGACGTTCTTGATACTTGGTTTTCGGCCGGACTTTGGCCTATGTCGACATTGGGTTGGCCGGATGTAAACAATATTGATTTTAAAACATACTTCCCTACATCAACCTTGATTACCGGATTTGATATTATCTTTTTCTGGGTTGCAAGGATGGTGATGTTCAGTGTCTATTTTACCGGAAAATCTCCGTTTGAGCGTGTTGTTTGTCACGGGCTTGTTCGCGACGAACACGGTGTAAAGATGAGTAAGACAAAGGGGAATGTTATAAATCCGATTGATTTGATAAACGAGTTTGATATTGATTCCGTTCGTTGGACCGTATGTTCGCTTTCCGGTCAGGGACGTGATATAAACTTTGGTAAATCAAATGTTGAAAACGGACGAAAGTTTATTACAAAACTTAAAAACGCCATCAATTTTTGGGAACAAAAGGGTGTAAAGGAAGCGTCCGATTTTAACAATGCAAATTCTTCTGCTATTACAAATTGGATTTTGGATAAGATGAATTTGGCGATACAAAATGCCACAAAATCGATTGAAAACTATCGTTATGATGAGTATGCTCAGACAATTTATCATTTTGTTTGGGATGATTTTTGTGATAATTTTATAGAGCTTTCAAAATCCGAAC
>CAZHAL010000031.1:0-9637 GCA_964530355.1 uncultured Bacteroidales bacterium
ATTCGTAAAACCAAAGGATATTCCATCAGTAGTAAATGCCATAGCAAAATTTTGGCGATACCTAAAAAATTTCATCTTTGAAATCCAAACTCAAATAAGAAATATCACCGACGAAATTGACGATACCAAAAACGAAACTTTCGAAACCTTTCATGATAAAGTGGAACGGGTCCGCCTTGAAATTGAAAAACAGGCATCACTTGATTTGGATATATTTGATGACGAAGTTGATAGAAAAACACCAAAATTAAAAATTGAACAACCAAAACAAAAAACAAAAAAGAAATGACAAAGGAACAATTAAAAGAATTTCCGTTAATAGAACACCTTACCGAACTTCGGTCAAGGATAATTCGCTCATTGCTATTTTTCCTGTTTGCATCAATTTTTTGTTACACATTCCGCGACGACATTTACAACCTTATCACATACCCACTTCTTTCAACATTAGAGTCAAACCATATCGCAAACAAGCTGATATACACAAAGGTGACCGAAGCATTCACCTCCACCATATCAATAATATTTTCATCGGCATTGTTCATATCAATCCCGTATTTTGCAATACAACTTTGGCTTTTTATAACACCCGCACTTTATAAAAACGAAAAACAACAATTCTTTCCATACATACTTATCACTCCGATATTATTTTTATGCGGAATAATATTTTGTTATTTCTTAGTCCTTCCGCAAGCATTCGATTTTTTAATCTCCTTTGCCGGAGGAGAAGCAAAATTAACCCCTCTTGTCTTACAGGCAAAAATTACCGAATACATAGATTTAACAATAACCCTGCTTACCGCTTTCGGAATTTGTTTCTTACTTCCTATCTTTTTGATATTACTGATAAAATTTAATATATTGGAAAGATACACACTTATCAAATTCAGGAAATATGCCATAATTATAATATTCATAATCGCCGCAATCCTAACCCCTCCGGACATAATTTCACAAATACTTTTGGCAATACCTTTGATGTTAATGTATGAACTTTCAATAATACTTACACGAAATAAAAATCAACAAAATCCACAACCGAAAACAAAGAAAAAACAGGATAAAAATAAAAAATCCCTCTTTTCAAAATTAAAATTTTTAAGAAAAAATAATATATAGATTTTATAAAAAAAATATAGTATTATAAAGGTATGAGAGAAATAAATCTTAAAAAATTATTACTGACAACGGTGTCATTTATCCTAAGCATAAATTGTCGCGACAATGTGTTTGCTCAAAACACACCTGCCGTGGAAGAGGTTGTTTTCACATCCCAAAACAACAACAACCTGTTCATACCGTCCGCACTTCAAAACACCCCGGAATATGAAATTGAAATAGTTTCACCCAAAAACATTGTTGAAAAGGAAGTTATCAAAACAGAAACAACCGTTTCCCCATCAGTAAAAAAACAAGTTACTGTGAAGAAAGGCGACACCCTCTACTCTATCGCAACATCCGAAAATATGAAAGTAGCAGACCTTGCCGAATTTAATAAAATCACCCCTCCTTACACATTGAAAATAGGGCAAAAAATTTCAATCCCTCATAATGATAAAAAGGATAATACTCAGATTGTAAAAACAAACGTTATCACAAATCTTGATAAAACAAAATCATTCATCGAAAAACCGAAAATCGATTTCGTTACAATAAAGAAAGGCGATACAATCTACTCCATCGCAAAAAATAATAACGTTCCACTAAAGGATTTAATAGTCCGCAACAACCTCAACCCTCCTTACATTTTATCAATAGGGCAAAAAATCTATATGCCGACAACCGCCTTTCACATAGTGCAAAAGGAAGATACCGTTTATTCCATTTCAAGAAAGTATAATGTAAACCTAAACTCCCTTGCAAAATTAAATAATCTTAAAGAACCGTTTACAATAGTAATAGGTCAAAAAATAATTCTTCCAGCATCAAACATTGATGAAAAACAAACCACACAAAAACAACCGGTAAACCAACAACCTCAAACAAATACAAAACCAACTCCTTCCGCACCGATAGAAGTTGAAATCCAACAATCCGTCTTTGCCCAGAAAAAAGAAGAAACACAGGAAAAGGTCAACAAAATAATCGCCCGCCCTGCACCTCTTACCTCACAAAAATTTATGTGGCCTACACAGGGAAAAATCATCTCTGAATTCGGCATAAAAACAAACGGAAAAAGAAATGACGGTATAAATATTTCCGCACCGATAGGGACCAAAGTCATAGCCGTTGAAAACGGTTTAATCGCATATGCCGGCAACGAATTAAAGGGTCTTGGAAACTTAATAATCATAAGACATGACAAAGATTATATGACCATATACGCCCATAATAATGAATTAAAGGTCAAAAAAGGTGACAGAGTAAAACGTGGCGATATCATAGCAACAGTCGGCAAAACCGGACGTGTCACAACTCCGCAACTTCACTTTGAAATACGCCAAAAAACCCAATCAATAAATCCAACCGCCCTTTTGGAAAGAAGATAATCTTATAATTTTACCGCAATCCGGCAAAAATCCTACACATCAAAATATCTTCCACCCGCAAAAGAATATCAACCTATTCCATTACATATTATTAACTGATACAATAATTATCAGGAGGAGGCTAAGACTATGATAAATAAAAATTTACAAATGTTATTACTCATCGCAATTATTTCAACAAGCATCGCAATCATCTCATCTGCTGATGCAACAACAACACTTACAAAAACCGAAAAGATAGAAGTTCAGGCAAAAAATCCGGAGGAAGCAAAAAAGATAATGGATGATATGGGAAAAAAATTGGACGATAGGATAAATAAAAATTGATTTTATAATCAAAAAGTTCTAAACTTCTAATATTATAAAATTAAAGGGAAAAAAGTTTTGCTTGAAGTAAAAAAAATAAATAACATTTGGGAAATAATTTTACCCGCCGATTGGGCAAAAATTGATTCGGAAAATATATTTGCAGATATCACATCACAAATAAAAAATAAACACCCCGAAAAAATAATACTAAATGCGGAAAATGTCAAAAGCTGGGATTCTACACTTGCAATATTTATATTGGATATAACAAATTTTACAAATAAAAAAAAGATACCATTCCAACAAAAAAAGTTCCCGCATAACTTAACAACACTTTTAACCCTTGTAAACAAGCAACAATCCAAACCATCCATGCCTGAAATAAAACAACTTGATTTTCTTTCACGTATAGGGAATTGGTATTTAAACTTAATCGCAAAAATAAAAAAGGTATTAAATTTCCTACACGAAGTCGACGCCTCCCTTATCCGCGCAATAAAGGGAAATCTTGTAATGCGACCAATCGACTTTTTCTTTGCCCTTGACGATTGCGGACCAAAGGCAATAGGCATAGTATCACTAATCAGCTTTATGGTAGGTTTAATACTCGCCTTTGTCGGTGCAATACAACTAAAACTTTTCGGCGCGGAAATTTATATTGCAACTTTGGTATCAATAGGTATGACCCGCATAATGGGCGCAATCATGACCGGCATAATTATGGCAGGCAGAACCGGTTCTTCCTATGCCGCAACCATTGGAACTATGCAGGTGAACGAAGAACTTGACGCAATGAAAACCATGGGAATTTCCAGAATAGATTTTCTTCTTATCCCACGCCTTCTTGCCCTTACAATCGCAATGCCTATATTAACAATAATATCAGACATAATGGGAATAATAGGCGGAGCATTCGTCGGAATAATCTTACTTGATATACCATGGCAGGAATATTTGAAATACACAACACAATCATTTTCCACCCAAAACTTTTTGGTCGGACTTTTCCACGGTCTTGCATACGCAATAATAATAGCCCTCTGCGGTTGCTTTTACGGATTAAATTGCGGACGCGATGCCGACAGCGTAGGACAAACCACCACAAAGGCAGTAGTCTCCTCTATCGTATGGATGATAGTAATAACCGGCATAATAACCGTTATATGTGAAAGGTTGGGAATATGACAACTCCTATAATAAAGGCTGAAAATTTAACAACGGGATACGAAAATCAAATCCTGCTCCGGTCGGTTGATTTCGAAGTAAACCCTCACGATATATTCGTGATAATGGGCGGTTCCGGTTGCGGTAAAAGCTCCCTTCTAAGGATACTTACCGGACTTATCCCTGCACTTGGCGGAAATGTATTTATAAAGGGCACCAATATCACAAAGGCAGATCAACAACAAAAAGATAACCTTATGAAAACCTGTGGTATTTTATATCAAAGCGGTGCACTGTTCAGCTCTATGACACTTGGCGAAAATATCGCATTACCACTTGAACAATATACGGATTACAGCAAAGCTACTATCGATGAACTTGTAAATATGAAATTGAAACTTGTCGGACTTGACGGCTACCAAAATTTTTATCCGTCGGAAATAAGCGGTGGTATGAAAAAACGCGCCGGACTTGCCCGCGCATTGGCCCTTGATCCGGACATAGTTTATTTCGATGAACCATCCGCAGGACTTGACCCGGTAAGTTCAAAACAACTTGACGATTTAATCTTAAATATAAATCAAAGTTTCGGAACAACCATCGTTGTTGTAAGCCACGAACTAGCCTCTATTTTCACAATCGCAAACAACAGCATCTTTTTATCAAAAGAAACTCAAAGCATTTTGGCCAGAGGCAATCCGCACGACTTACTTAAAAATCCGCCAAACGAACAAGTATATGAATTTTTAACAAGAGGAAGCAAAAAATGAAAAAAACACCAAACAAAAAAAGAATTGGTCTATTCGTCATAATCGGCATAATCGCCCTTTTGGGACTTGCCGGAAACGCCGCCATCCAAAAATTCTTTCAAAAAAAAGAAGATATATGGGTGATGTATTTCGATGAATCGATAAAGGGATTAAACATAGGCTCGCCTATCGTGTTCAAGGGCGTTGAAATAGGAAAAGTTTCAAACATAGAATTATTTGTAAACCCGGAAGATTTATCATTAAAAATCCCCGTATTCGCAGAAATCTATCCGAACCAACACATAAAAAAGGCCGTAACCACACTTGAAAAAAGAAAGGCAATCCAAACCATGATTGAAAAGGGATTACGGGCAAGACTTATATCACAAAGTTTGCTAACCGGCTCTCTTATGATAGAACTTGAAATATTACCGAACACCCCTATTGAATACAGAGGTCCGAAAAATCCGAAAGGCTCAAATATCATAGAAATACCGACAACACTTTCATCCCTCGGTGAAATTCAAAAGGGATTACAGGATTTACGTATCAGAGAAACCATCAAAAAATTTGATAATATATTAACTAAAATAAGTAACATTATGGATAACAACTCCGGACGTATTGATGACATACTTATAAACTTCAATAAAACTTTATTAAGTATAAAAGATATGAGCAAATCATTCAATAATATGGCCGAATATCTTGAACGCCATCCGGAAGCACTTTTAAGAGGGAAAGGACAATAAAATGAAAAAATTATCTTTACTTATCGTAATAATGACAATAGTAACATCTTGCATTTCCGCACCTACGGCAAAAACGGAAAACTATTATACATTGCAAACAATACAATCAAATCCTATCAGTGCAAAAGATATAACCATAGGATTGATGCCGGCAGATATACCTTCGTATTTGGATAAACCGCAAGTCATAGTCCAAAGCGACAACTCCGCAATATTCCAAATCAATGAAAAGGAACGATGGATTGAACGCTTCGGTAAACTTGTTGACAGAGCTATTGCAAGCGACCTATACACATATTTCCCAAATGCAATAATCTCAAACCCGCTTACCGATGAAATGTCAAGCGAATACACCGTATCCATACAAATAAATAAAATAGGCGGTCCGCTAAACGGAACCATAACTTTGGAATCTGTTTACACAATACAAAATAATAAAACATCAAAAAGCAAACAGAAACGATTTGTAAAAAGCGAAACAACCGGCCCGTCATACATAGATTACGCGGACACCATAAGCAAACTTTTAAATGAAATGGTAAAACAAATCGCAACCGAAATTGCAAAATAAAAAGCCTCCGTCCGAGGCTTTCTTTTTTATTGTTCCAAACTTTTTATATACGCATCATATTCATCCTTTGTCGTACAACCGTCCTTATTCAAATCGGCTCTTTCTTTATCAGAAGACGGAGAAGTTTTCACAATGCAACCATTCTTTCCCATCTCCGAAGTCCGCCGGAATAAAAATAATTGTAAAACATAAAAAATTACAATGAGTAATACAAAAGACAGTAATAACGCTTTCTTCATTCACCTTTCCCTTCACTTGGTTAAAATCCTATTCCAGTATAGGGGGGGGGGGTAAAAATGTCAAGAAAAAAAAGCACTTAACCGCAAAAAATTAAACCTTTTAAATATCCACACCGAAAAAGTATTTTGCAAGCATTCCTATTAAAAACGATATCGCCGCCACCGATAAACTTATCCCTGTCATTTCAAAAAATCTTGACCAAAAAGCCTTTGATTTAACAATCGAAATATAATAATTAAATACGAATATCAAAAATACCACAACAAATATCATAGTAATCAAAGCATATAAGTAAGCATCATTCGGAAAAATCAAATACGGAAGCACCAAAAATATCACCGTGAAAAAATAAGTAATTCCGGTATACACACTCGCCTTCAAAGCCTTTGGATTACCATCCGCCTTTTCCGCCAAATAATTTGATGCAGCCATTGACAAAGTCGCCGCAATACCGGTAATTATTCCCGCCATCGCAATCAATTTTGTATTTACCAAAACAAATGTCAACCCGGCAATACTTCCGGTTAATTCCACCAAAGCATCATTTAACCCAAGGACCATTGCACCGACATAGTTCAACCTTTCTTCATCAAGGACATCCCTTAACATACGTTCATGTTCCATTTCCTGATCAATAATTTCCTTTACCTCCGGCGCCATATGAATAACCGCCGACAACCCCTCTATATCGGAATATTCCTTCGATTCCAAAATTTTCAAAACGAATGTATAGCCAAGCAAATGAAATAAAATAATATTCCACAAAACCTTTAACCTGTTAGGCTTAACAAACTTTCCTGTATACTTATACCATATATCCGCATGCAAAGCCTCCTCCCGCGCAATCTTATGAAGGATTGTTTTATTCTTTTCATCTTTAGTATGATTTGCACAATATAAATAAATTGCGGAACCTGTTGCCTCCGCCTTTTGGAATTTAACCATAATCTTTTTAAATAAATCCAAAGAAAGTTTTTTTACCATAAAAATCTCCTATAAATATTTATACTAATATAAAGATTTTAAGCTGAAAGTCAAACAAGAAAATAATAATCTTTCAAAGCTAATCAATACTTACATTCATTAAAATCCTTTTCAATTAAACATTGTAAATATTTAATTCTGTCTGTATATTCCATAGATAAATATGCCCTTGATGACGACAAACTTTTTATCCATTTTCGTTGTGAAGATTTAATTTGTTGTAAATATTCGGTATCGTTATACTTACTTATAACCTTCTTATACAAAGTATTTAATTCTATATCTTTATCCGCCAACCTTTTATTATGACAAACAATCTCCTCTCTATCTGACAGATTTCTCAAAGAACAATCAAATGATGTTTTATATACTGCATTTTCCATTTTTTTCATATAATCATTCAATTTATCAGAATATTTCCTTGCTAATTTTTCATCATTTTCAAATGGTAATATTGTATATTTATCAAAATCATCCATATTTAATTCCCTTGGAAATTTATCTTCATACTTATTAAAAAACTTATCATAATCTACATTAAAAAATGTATCTTTCACAAAAGAATCTTCCAAATCTTTTGATTTCATACAAATCATACGAACAAATCCTTGATTTGTATCATAAATACCATTAGTTCTATAACCAGCATTTTGATTTTCCCTGTAATCTTGTAATTTATTTTCAAGTTTCTGCAAACAATCATCCAAAGAATATTTTGCCATTTCTCCTTTTTCTTCATCTGCACTACCATAAGCTAACTTAGTCCAAGATCCCCCTCTTACAGCAAATCCATCAGATGGAAATTCCACCATTGTATATAAATTATTATAATTTTGTTTTTCAATAAAATCTATTATATTCCATTCCCCCACAACCGGTATAGGATTCTCCTCACTGTATTTATCACAGATTAAAGGGGTTTCCGGAACCGGAAGATTTTCATTATCAAAGTATGTTGCCCCACACGATTTCATTTTTTCCGCGAAATCATCAACATCTTTATACAAGATTTCTTCCCCCGGTATATATTTCCATACTTCACCTTTTCCAGGTATATATTTATATGAAAGTTCTTTTTCCGGTACATAAATTTCATTTTTCTTATCTAAATCTATTCTAGATTTATCAAACGCTATTTTTTCCCACATATCTTTTTTTACACAAAGAAGTGTATAAAATTGAAATGGTTCCATATAAAAATCATATATATATGTATTACCACCAATAATTCTATCCTCACTACTCTTCTGACTATTTACAATATTATATACTTTATCTTCGCATTCCTCTTTTGTATAATATTTAACTTCCAAAGTTTTATCCGGATTTTTATTATTTGCATAAGCCAATTTATAGACATTTGCATCTTCTAAATGAAGGAAGTGTACACCGACAAATCTACCCAAATTAAAACCTAAGCTAACAAGGAGATAATCCTTTCCATCCTTTTTATTATCACTTGCATTTCCACAGGATAATATTGTTAATAGCATTAATATAGATAGTAATATCTTTTTCATTTTTTATCTCCTTAAAAAAAACAATACTTGATGTTTCCATTCTTTTAAATCAGAACAATCCTTCCTATACATTTATATTACTACCTAATTACAGATTATCAAGTTTTTTATCCTACCCTTCCTTATCGCTATTTTCGGAATTCTCCTCCCTTTCTATCATTACCTCCGCTTCCTCCATATACCGACAGAATCTCCCCCAGTCCATACCCGTAACTTTCAGCACTCTACATATACTCTCACTCGATGGCCACCTGTACTTCCCACTAGGATACTTCCTCTTACTCCTGTTAAATGCCGTAGAATCAAGTCCAGCCCTCCTCGCTAAAGCAGATACGGAAATACCGTTTATATACGCTATCATATCTATAACTTGCCATATCTTCTTATGATCCCTTTCCATAGTTGTGTTCCCTCTCTGTTTCACAATTATAGCGAGAATAGTATATAGATTCTCGTCATCAGTCAACATACTGGGATAGGGGTATATTCCGGGATTGGTATTTAAGGGATTGATTTAACGGGGGAATATGGGGGAGAAAAAAATTTCATTGGAGTTGGCGGTTATTCTGATACGGAATAAAAAAACAAAGTAAAAACGGGAGGTAGCGATTCGTTTATCGATTCGGTTTTGATGAAAATGTCTTTAAAAATTTTACTGAATAATATTACATAATGAATTATAAAATAATACTTGCATTTTGCAAAAAATAATATTATACTCTTCTCATCCTTTGGGTGATTAGCTCAGTTGGCTAGAGCATCTCGTTTACACCGAGGAGGTCTGGGGTTCGAGTCCCTAATCACCCACCAAAGTTTGAAAAATCCGTCCGTGTGGCGGATTTTTTTATTTGCAGAA
>CAZHAL010000032.1:0-9569 GCA_964530355.1 uncultured Bacteroidales bacterium
AATCCCTTTTTTATTCAACTCAGTTTCATTTATCAAGACATTTGTCTCCTTTGCAGTTAATAGCCACAATATTTGTGGGGAATACTGCTTATTCCCAGGGAACAAATATGACCTTACCTTCACAAGTCGGTGTCTACAATCCAAATATAAATACCCAACAAATGCAACTACCTTCACAGGTTGGGGTTTATAATCAGAATGCAAGGACTCCTCAAATGCAACTACCGTCTCAGGTCGGTGTTTATCAACAACAACAAATGCAAAGACAGGCTGTATACCAGGCAAACCCTAATATGTATAGGAATATGCCAATGGTAAACTATAACCGCGAACCTGTTATAAGCAATACCTTGTATGATGAAGTATCGGGATACAAAACACCAAACCGTTACACTCTTAACCAACCAAGGATTGTTAAAACCGCATACAATAATTACGGTAACAGATCGCCACAACAACTTGCATCAAATTCCGATGATTACGGCGTCGAATATTATATGGCATTAAGCTACGGTGTCGCATCATTTTCTGATAAAAGCGGACTTACGGGAAGTTCCACTGCCGAAAATCAGTTTGGCAACTATTTCGATTTTCCGTTAAACAATGTCAAAAATTCCTTTGATAACGGTAAGAATTTTTCAATCGGATTCGGTGCTATGACAAACCGCAAACAAAAGGTTGAATTAACATTCTCTAACATTACGGGATTAAGCTATGGCGATTACGCAACCGCCGAAAACCAATTATGTTCATCCGAAATGTTTGAAACCGGTGATTTTTATTACGATTGTTCAAAGGATTTACCGGTAGACGGCGGTAAAATCTCCTCCTCCACATTGGGAGTAAGTATGTATTTCCCAATCGAAGAATTTACCGGCGGAAAATTATTTGATATCATAACACCATATATCGGCGGTGGTATAGGTGTAACTTTCAACACCATCGACGACTATAATGTCAGTGATGATATAGGTGACGGTGAAGCTCCTTTAAGCACAACCGGCGACCCATATTACAGTCTTTCAAAAAAAGCATCTTGCACAAAAGAGGATGCTATTAAAGGAACCGATGGTTGCGATTACGCATGGGGTTTCTATGATTACGAAGGTGTTATAAGCCATTACGGTGCAACAACAAGTAATGTCAGCTGGAATATCGAAGCCGGACTTTCATTCGACCTTGATTCAAAAACAATTATTGACGTTTACTTTAAACACAACAACCTTGGAAAAATAAAATCAAAGAACGAAGTCTTTTCAAGCTACTACACCGTTGATGTTCTTGATCCGACAGACAGCCCAAACCACGGTAATGCAAACACAGATATCGAAGACTACTGCACCTCGGAGGCAATAGACGCGGGCTTTGAATATAATGCTGATACAGGCTGGTGTGAACGTGAAAACGGTATATCCGAAATGATAGTTTACGACGCCGCCGAAAAGGGCACACTTGAAAACAATGAGATAGGAGTAAAACTTAGACTTATATTCTAAGGAAAAAAATATGAAAAAAAGTTATTTATACATATCATATTTAGCAACTGCAATCTTCGGATTCGCAACTACTCCTGCATTTGCACAATACGCCCAACCTGTCGGTATGCGCAAGGTCGGAAGCCAACAATACATAGGACAAACACAACAAATAATAAATCCGGCATCACAACCTCCTATGATAAATTCCATATATGCAATGCCTATGCAACGCGTAAATGAAATACCTCTTTACGGTAAAAATAAAAGTATGTATTTCTATAACCAACCAAAGAACCAAGACGGATTATTTGCCGACGGCGGACTTTATGTTTTGGGTTCATTTTCAACCGGTAAAACGACAAAGGGTGTAAATGCCGAAAATTACGACAGTTCATTTTTCAACGGTATCGGAAGTAACTCTCACACCGATATGGGCGATCCGACCGGTGTAACATTGGGCTTCGGTCGCACTATGTCATCCGATTTGAACCTCGAAATGTTCTATACCAAACACACGGGAATGAGCTACGGAAATTACGTTCAAAATTCCGAAAGTTATAAACCGACAGAGGAGGAAGCTCCTGATTGTTATGATGAGGACGGTATGTATATCTGCCCGCCTGACACAACCGTCATCGATAATTACGAGGTAGTATCCGGCGGTAAAATAACATCCGACTTTTTCGGACTTGGTTTCCAATACAAACTCGACCATATGTTGGGAACCCTTTTGGGCGGAATGTTAAAACCTTATGTCGGGTTCCAAGTCGGTCTTTCTATGAATACACTTGACGATTATAAGATAGAGGATCCTTTTGGTTATTCCGACGGTGACATTATGTTCGAAGAACCAGAAACAGATGAGGATGATCCGATTCCAAACGCATCTTGTGAAGGATCAACACAAGATGATCTATGTCATCAATACGATTATACTGATGGTGAAGTAACATACATAGGAAAAACTAATCGCAGTATAGGTTATGCATTGGAGGCCGGCTTTACTATCGCCCTTGAAAACAATATGGAAATTGATTTATTCTATAAACACTCCATATTGGGAAAGGCAAAAACCAACGGCGTAGTCCTTTCTTCATACTATGTAACTGATACAGAATATTTTGAAAGCTCTGGCGGTTCCGGAAGCGATTGCACAAGCGCCGGTTACGATACTGCCGCTTTCCCTGATGGTTCCGGAGCATTCTGTTATTACGAAGGCGATCCGACATTGGTCGAATCTGAAACAAAAAGGAATGTTGAATCCGGCGATGTAGTCATAAATGAATTCGGAATAAAAATAAAATATATGTTCTAAAAAAAAGACTTGCATTTACAAAAAAGAATCTGTATAATGCAAACATCGTTAATATGTGGGTGTAGCTCAGTTGGCTAGAGCGCAACCTTGCCAAGGTTGAGGTCGAGGGTTCGAGCCCCTTTACCCACTCCAATTTTTTTTCAAGGAGTTTTAAAAATATTTTAAACTCAATCATAATATTTCAAACACAAGGAACAATCTTATGAATACATCAAATAAAAATACGGCTTCTTCTATATTATTTTGGAACAATTTATTAAGAATCTATGAAACTTTTGACCGTGAATCTAACAAAGAATCTCTTGAACAATCACAAAAGCAACTTGATAAAAACTTTGCACGTTTTGAAAAAGTGATTGAAAAGGGTATCAGGGCAAGAAACGCAAGATAATCCTTCCGCTTTTTAAATAAAAAAAACTCCCCGAAGGGAGTGTGACAATTATCTTTGTTTTTGTGCCTTATAAATCAAATTAAGATTTTTATCAACAAGATTTTCAGAAGATGAAATAGTATCTACTACAAGTTTAAACACTTTCAATTCTTCAATATCTTCAGGCAATTCAAACATTTTTATATATGTTTCGTTTCTTTTATTTTGCAAATCATCTAAAACCCAATACGGAGCCACAGTATTCGGATGTTTAATCATTATCTCATCTATTTCCTTTGTAGTTATAACTTTATTATCAGTAATTGTATAATGTCCAACATTTTCAGTCGACATAATTTCTCCGTATCTATTCAAATTGTTAATAGAAATATCAAACCCTTCAAGTGAAAGATGCTCCTTGTCTAACTCTTTCATATGATTTTTTATTATATTTTTTATATTGTCCTTATCCTTTGTTTGTTGTAAAGTATTAACTGTATACATATCATGTGGAAAAGCTTCCATATAATGAGTTTCAATAAATGTAATAACATATAGTTTTTCAAAAGCACTAAGAGTCATTTTTATCTCCTTTTTTTGATAGTTAGTTTCTATTTAGATAGAATATACAAAAAAAAAGAAATGTCAACAAGAAATTAATAAAAAAACAGCCCCTGCAATCAAGATGCTTTTATATCATCTTTGATTTATTATAATTTTTTAAAATCCCCCTTGCAAAAGTTAGCGAATCGTGATATTATATATTTATACATTGATGGTTAAGACAAACAACTCTTTGAAAGGTTGACTACCTTTAAAGGGATTTTTTATTTTTACAAAAGGAATTTACTTATTCTTACGCTTAAATAATACCGACGGTCTATGCCCTGCTCCACCCTGGATTTTAGAGGTCTTCTCAACCTTATCCTTAATACTCCGTCTGAACGCCGGCGCAAGCAACTTTTTCCCTAAAATAAGCTCATATATAGTTTGAAGTTCGGTCAAAGTAAAATATTCCGGAAGCAAGTTGAAAACAACATCGGTATATTCAATCTTATTCCTTAACCGCAAAATTCCCGTTAAAATAATAATGGCGTGGTCAAAAGCAATACTGTCATTTTTAACTATTTCATATTTATCCCCAACCTTTTTTGCCACAAACTCAATATTTTCAGCCGAAGATGAAAGATGACATACAAAAGTATCGCCCTTTTCCTCATAATCTATATTAAACCAAAACGCATTTTCATTAAGCTCCTCTTTTATCTCATCTTTGTTGATAAGAGAGATATGAGCCACCGTCACAATCCTCATTCTCGGGTCACGCTTTACATCACCAAAGGTATAAAGTTGTTCCTTATAAATATTAGAAAGTCCGCTTGACTTTTTCAAAATCCTGTCTGCGGCATCATCAATATTTTCATCAATATTCACAAACCCGCCCGGCAAATTCCACTTGCCCTTATATGGGAAATCCAACCGTTTGACAAGCAAAACGGAAAAATACTTTTTTGTAAGCTTTCTGTAATTATCAGTTTTCTCATTCGATATGGAAAAAATCACCATATCCGCACCCAAAGATAACCTTTCATAATCCGCCGGATTATAACTGTCTAAAAACTCTTTTTCTGATTTAAAATTTTCCATATTAACCTCTCTTTTACCTTTTATGATAATAACAAAGTTTAAAATAGCAAGAAATTTATTAACAACTTTTTCATAATTAATAACAATAGGTGAAAATTATTTACATTTTCAATCTATGAAAATGCTTTCTTCAATATAGTATCTCATACCATTTGTGGATGAAAAAATTTTCCCATCCACAAGTAATATACAAGAGATTTTTTAGTGCATCCAATCATTAGCAAGAAAATCACGATACCACTTTAAATCCTCTTTATGTTTTTGTTCTGCCAATCTTAAAGTTCTTTCATCTCCACCTAATTCAATTGCTGTGTTATAACATTGATTATACAATGCATATTCATAAGGAGTTTTTCCTTTTTTATTTTTTATTTTTGTATCTGCCCCAGCTTCTTTTAAGATTTTACACATATTTACATAATCCAAACCACTTGCTATATGTAAAGGTGTATTACCTTCAATATTTTGTAAATTTAAAATTTTTTCATTTATAAAAAGTTTTACAAGTTCATCAGTATCTTTTAAATCATAAATTCCAAACAGACAAAGTGGAGTATTTCCTTTTTCATCAATAGGTTTTGAAATATCTGCTCCATATTTAATAAGTAATTTACAAACATTTTCTTTTAAATCATATGAAGAATAATTTCTCATTGCATAACAAAAAGGTGATTCTACCTCATCAATTTGTGTCTTTGCTCCATGTTGTAAAAGGACTTCTAATACATCTAATGGTGTTGCATTAGTCAATAAATTTAATAAAGGTGTCGTATCTTGGCGATAGTATGTGCCAAGATCATTCAATACAATATTAGGGTCAGCTCCTAAATTTAAAAGATTTTGCATCATCATTTTCTTATTAATGTCATTAAGATTATCATTGTATGGATAAATAGAATCTTCATATTGACTATTAGTAATTAACCATAAAGCATCACTTAATCCCTTACTATACTTTTTATCATCTTTTTCAAAAATATCAGTAAGAGGTTCATTATCTATTAACTTTTTTAAAGCCTGTCTTGCTGATAAAACATATTTATCATAGTATTCAATTCTAAACATAGCAGGATGATCAGGTCTATCTGTTCCTACGGTATAAAGTTTTGTACTTATTACATCAAAAGTTTTTTGAAGTATTCTTATATCTTTAATATTATTATTTACATTTTTCATTTTATTTTACCTTTCAGTTTTATAATTAAATTGATTGAACTTACTTATTTTTAATATCCGCCATAGACTTTATAAAATTCACTGTATGCTCTACTTGCTGCTACATCTTCAGCACTTATTTTTTTCGGTTTATTTTCTACAATTTCAGAATCTTCTACTTTCTTATTATTTTCCTTTACTTCATTATTAGAAGCCACCAAAGATTGCAACAATAACAAAATTTGCTGATTTTGTTCCTTTATTTCATTTAACAATTTTTCATTTACATTTGTCATTTTTATTTCCTTTCAGTTTTTATTTTAGTTTATATTAAAGTATTTATATCACTTTGTTATTATCATTTATAATAAATCTATTTCAAATTGTCAATATCTTTTTATCAAAAAGTTAATAACAACTTATAATATATTGATTTTACATAAATAAAAAATCCTGTAAAATTTACAGGATTATTCCGAATCGATTCTTTTTCTGATTCTTTTTGGATAAATTTCTACTCAACCGTCACCGATTTTGCAAGGTTCCTTGGCTGATCCACATCCTTACCCAAATAATTCGCGATATAATATGCAAGAAGTTGTAACGGAACACAGGTAACAAGAGGTGAAAGGAACTCACTTATCTCCGGAACGCTGATTATATAATCAAACAATTTGCCCAACCTGACATCATTTGATGATGTAAGCGCAATAAGTTTCGCATTTCTTGCCTTTGCCTCCTCACAATTCGAAATCATCTTATCAAATGTTATGTGCTTAGGGATAAGTATCGCAAGCACCGGCATATTTTCATCAAGCATTGCAATAGGTCCATGCTTCAATTCACCCGCCGGATACGCCGTCGCATTTATATAACTTATTTCTTTTAATTTCAAGGCACCCTCTTGCGCAGTCGCAAGATTTGTTCCCCTTGCAATATAAATAAAGTCCTTGTAATTGCTCAAATGCTTTGCCATATCCTCAATTTCCGCTTTGTTATTAAGGATATGTTCTATCTTTGACGGTATAGTCAAAAGCTCCTGCTTTATCTCACTCAATAAATCAGAATGCTTCCCTTTTACCTCACAAAGATATATCGCAAATAAATAAAGCATTATAAGTTGCGCCGTATAGGATTTAGTCGCCGCAACACTTACCTCAATACCTGCATTTACCGGTATCACGCTATCCGCAAGCTTGCAAATAGAACTGTCCGGTCTGTTCGTAATAATCAAGATTTTTGCACCGCGATCCTTTGCAATACGCATTGCGGTAATAGTATCCGCGGTTTCCCCGGATTGGGAAATCCCTATTACCAAAGACGAAGCATTGGTCGTATTATTTCTGTAAATATACTCACTGGAACTTTCAACCTCAACCGTAACACCGGTTAAATCTTCAATCACATATTTTGCAATTATTCCGGCATGAAGCGAAGTCCCGCACGCAATAATTTTTATATTATCAATTTTTCCGTTACCAAGATTAAGCACATCAACTTCCGGAAAAACTATATTTGAATTAACATCTTTGATACGACCGTTAAGGGCATTCCTTATAATATTAGGTTGTTCAAAAATTTCCTTTACCATAAAATGCTTATATCCCATTTTATTAAGGCTGTCTTCTTTTATGGAAAGCTCCACAATTTTCTTATCCGCAATTTTTCCATCACTATTGTAAACAACGACACTGTCCTTTTTCACAACCGCAATATCCGTATCATCAAGGTATATGATTTTATTTGTAACTTCCATTATCGCAGGAATATCACTGCCAACAATATTTTCACCGTTACCAATCCCTATTAAAAGAGGCGCAAAACATTTCGTCGCAATTATTTCATCAGGATTATTTTTATGTATCACACAAAGGGCATAAGCTCCTTTTAATTTCTTTGTCGCATTTTGCACCGCAACAAATAAATCCTTTGTTTCCTTATATTCATAAGCAATTAAATGAGCCACAGTTTCAGTATCGGTTTCCGATTTAAAAATAGCCCCCTTTGCAATCAACTCTTCCTTCAACTCCTTGTAATTTTCAATAATACCATTATGAACTATTGCAAGATTTCCACAATTACAGGTATGAGGATGAGCATTAGCCACCGTCGGTTTTCCGTGGGTCGCCCAACGAATATGACCTATACCTACAACCGGATTTTTAATGTTTGATTTTTCCGCCTCCGTTTTATCAATAAGGTTTTGAATTTTCCCAATGCTTTTAAAAATTTTGACTTTGTCTTCATCAATAACCGCAATACCCGCCGAATCATAACCTCTGTATTCAAGATGTTTAAGTCCGGAAAGTAAAATATTGGTGCAATTTTTTTCACCAACATAACCGACAATACCACACATTTATTTTTCCTTTAACAGTTTTAAAATTTTAAGGATTTTTTCTTTGTTCCTTGGTTTTATCTCCTGTATCGGACACCCCGCATACACAGTCCAAGGTTTAAATTTAAAATTCGGAGGCACAAAGCTAAGCGCACCGATAGTCACCCCTTCGGGTATATGATTATTCGGCATAATAACGGAATTACTTCCTACACCGGTATATTTTTCCATGGTAACATCACCCTCTATTTCCGTAACATACGGAACATTATGAGCCACCAAGTCATTAACATAGTCATTCGTTGCAAGCCAAACTCTCACCCCTGCAGCCAAAGAAGAATATTCACCCATAGAAAAAGTATATTTACCGGAACCTCCGGCAATAGACGTCCCAACCGCTATTTCACAGTTTGAACCTATTTTACACGCACCCGATACATAACAAAATTCGGAAATACGAACATTGTCACCGACTTCTATTAACTCAGGCCTTTTTATAATAGCAGATTTTCCCAAAACGAAATCTTTTCCATGCTTTATTTTATTTTCCATTTAATTCTTTCCTTATGAATATAAATAGGATTATAAAGCACGACAAAAAATTATTCAATCACTATTTTTTACCTCCTTATCCGCTTCACTGATGTATTTGCTGAATGCCTTCCAATCTATATTCATTACCTTTAAAACTTTACATATACTCTCACTGGATGGCCACCTGCACTTTCCACTAGGATAATACCTTTTACTTTTGTTAAATGCAGTGCTGTCTAACCCCGCTCTCTTTGCCAAAGCAGATACGGAAATTCCATTTATATACGCTATTTTATCAATAACATTCCATATCTTTTTGTGCTCCTTTTCCATAGTTTCCCTCATTTTTCTCCTTATAGTTTTATTTTGTAAATATACAATTTATACGGGTAAATATTCTGACTTCAAGTTGAATATATTCCTACCGAAAAATAAACAGGATAAACATAAGGGAAAACCTAACCTGTAAAGGAGATAAAATTTTATAAACAAATATTATTTCAAAGGATTTTTAATTCCTAAACCAAACAAAAAATATAAATAACAGAAAAAATCCCGATTCTTTTTTTACCCAAATTCCCGATAGAAAGCAAATCAGATTTTAATATGTTATACCCGAAATATCAAAGTGAGGCGGACTATTATGTCACTACTAGACATTTAATTTCAATGTGTTATGATGGACATTAAGAAAGGATGTGTTAGAATACAGTTGCTACTAGACATTTAATT
>CAZHAL010000033.1:0-9486 GCA_964530355.1 uncultured Bacteroidales bacterium
GGCAGCGGGTTTTGGTTCCGCCATTCGTTGGTTCGAATCCAGCCACCCCAGCCAAAAGTTTATACCGTTTGCCACAATTCGGCAACGAACCAGCAGTTCTACAATTCCTCGCTAACACCGCTCGTCATTAAGAACAGCTTCGTTCGGTGTCGAATCCAGCCACCCCAGCCAAAAATAATTAAATCGCTTTTAGTAGCGATTTTTTTATTTACTTTTTATATTTAAATTTGCTATAAATATTTAAGTTTTAATCAATCTTTAACAGGAGGTAAAAATGAAAAAAGGTATAATATTTGTTTTGATTTTGGCCGTTGTGGTTATGGCTATTATTCTTCTTTGTAAAAAATGTAAGTGGGATAAAACTTTTAAGAAAAATGATAATGTTGAGGTGAAAAAGGTTCATTTTAAAAATCGCTATGGTATTGAATTAACCGGTGATTTGTATATGCCTAAGGATATTAAGGGTAAAAAGATGATGGCGGTGGCGGTTTCCGGTCCGTTTGGTGCGGTAAAGGAGCAGGCATCGGGGCTTTATGCACAAGAGTTGGCAGGTCGCGGGTTTATTGCTCTTGCATTTGATCCTTCATTTACCGGTGAAAGTGCTGGGGAGCCAAGGCATGTTGCTTCACCTGATATAAATACAGAGGATTTTTCTGCGGCAGTAGATTTTTTGACTACTCTTGATAATGTTGATGCAGAAAAAATCGGTATAGTAGGTATTTGCGGATTTGGCGGAATGGGACTTAATGCTGCGGCTATGGATACAAGGATTAAGGCTACTGTAACATCTACTATGTATGATATGACAAGGGTTAATGCGAACGGATATTTTGATTCTATGAATGAAAATGACAGATATGCCCTTAGACAGGAATTAAATAAGCAAAGGACAGATGATGCAAGAAGCGGTAAAATTGTCGTGGCCGGTGGTTTGCCGGAGAAAATAAACGGTGATGAGCCTCAATTTGTAAAGGATTATTTTGATTATTATAAAACTCCTCGCGGATATCATAAAAGGGCGATTAACTCCAATACCGGATGGAATAAGACTTCCAGCTTATCATTTATGACTATGCCTATTTTACAGTATAGTCCGGAGATTAGAAATGCCGTTTTGATGATACATGGTCAGAAGGCTCATAGCAGGTATTTTTCCGAAGATGCGTTTAAGAAGTTAAAGGGTGATAATAAGGAATTATTAATTATTCCGGGTGCAAATCATGTTGATTTATATGATAATATGGAAAAAATACCGTTTGATAAGATAGAGGATTTTTTCAAGAAAAACCTTAAATAAAAAAAGCCCCGTTTTGGGGCTTTCGTTTTAAGATTTTACCTTTATTTTCTTTCGGTTGCCGAGAGTTTTTATTTTTGGGGCGTCGATTTTTAGGACGCCTTTTTTAAATTCGGCCGAAACTTTATCAAGGTTTATTTCGGACGGAAGGGTGATTGTGCGTTCAACCATACCATAACTTCTTTCGGAAAAGTAATGATTTTTGTTATTGTCCTCTATCACAGATTTCTTTTCCCCGCGGATGGTTAAATAGCCGTCCTTTGATATTTGAACGTCTATATCCTTTTCATCAACGCCCGGAAGTTCGGCAGTGATTTGGATATCTTTGTCGGTTTCAATCATTTCTATCTTTGGTTCTAAAATTGTCGGTGAATGAACCGGAAAATCAAATACGTTTAAGAAATTATCGAATACTCGGTTTACTTCGTTTTGAAGCATATTATAGCTGTGTCGTTCGTTTTTTTGCGGTAAGTTTTTTTTACATTTGTTGCATACCATTTTTGCCTCCTTTTTCTTTGTGTTACATAGTTTATATAAGGGTGGATTTTATGAGTATCAAGATTTTTGGATTTTCTTCCTTTGAAAATATATGTAAAATCAACATAATACAAGTTTTTTTATATTTTTAGGAAAAAAGAGTTTGAAAAGAGCAAATCCGGTGTATATAATTTATCTGCCTAATAAATAAGAAAGGAGAAAAAATGAAAAAATTTTTAGTTTTAGCAATGGTTCTTGCCGGTTGTTCAGCAATTCAATCAAAAGTAGGTGATGAAAAAACTCAAAAAGTTCAATGTATTTCAACATATGCTTTGACTTTTAATGTTGTATGTTCAAATGATAAAACTTGTGTTAAAAACAAGGTAAAATCAAATTATAAAACAGTTTCAAAGAAATGTAACTTAGAAAACGTTAATGAACTTATTTCTTTGTATGATGATATTCAACTTATGAAAGAAATGTCAGCTAACTAAACATATATAAATAAAAAAAAAGAAGGGCTGTTTTAAGGCCCTTTTTTTAATATTCATCGTCGTCGTATTGATTTTTTGAAGATATTGTTTCGTCGTCTTCCATATCAAAGAACATTTCCGATTCGGATAGGTCTATTTCATTATCGTTTATATCAATATTATCAATGATTTTATCGTCTTCGGATATTTTATTTTCAACCTTTTGTTTCTTTTTTATGTATTCAAGCTCATCATCCTTTGAAAGAGTTTTTTTACATTTAGGGCAGTTTATAACCTCTTTGTTCATATCATAAAAAATTGCATTACAAAAAGGACATACGTGTTTTTTTCCTCTGATATCCATTTGATGCCTCCTACCGCTTGATTAGTATCGTTTAAGTTGAAAATACATTCATATACATAAAAGTCAAGAAAAAATTTACCAAGAGGCACAAGAATTTTTTATTGTAATGTATTCGGATTGGCTGTCATGAGCAAGATTTTTTTCTATAAGTGATTGTTTAAAGCGGGTTTTAAGGATGTTTAGTTTCTCATCCCCCTTTAAAATTTTATCAATTTTTTTATTGATTTTATTTTCGCTTGCATTTGCGGAAAGCAGGAACGGTTCCAAGTTATCCATAAGGATTTTCATTTCTTCGGTTATCAGCTTTCCGTAATATTTAAGTTCGTTTTGGTAGATGCGGATATGTTCCTGTTCGTGTTTTTTGATTGCGTTGTATTGGCAGGAATTAAGAGGGTATTTTTCATCAATTAAGACATCAAGGGATTTATAGCCTATATCAAAATTGATAGTATTTATATTGATGCAAAGACCGTCGTCGATTTGATGTTTATCAATACCCAAGGAAAATAGTATTTGAAAGTCGGCGATTGTTAATCCCATAGTGCGTAGGGGGTTTTTAAGCCCTGATACAGAGGTGATTTTACTTTTTGGGACAAGTGTATAGGTAGGGGTGCCATAGTTTATTGTGGTTGTGATTTTGGGGGTTGTTCTGAACTTTGAGCAAACGTTTGCGGAAAATGTTTTTACCGATGGTAGGGTAATCATTGCAAATAATATTAAAAATTTGCGGATAATCTTATTTAAAATTATCAAGATATACCTCTACAAACTTGTTTCCGTGAAGTTTTCTTAGTTCTTCGGCAAGAAGGACGGCTTTTCTTCCGCTGTTGAATAATTGTAGGTATGGGCCAAGACCTGATAAATCTATGTTTAAAATGACCGATTCGTCAATGGTTGGTTTGCGGAAAAGGATGGCGTATTTTAAATCCTTGTAAATTTTGCCTTGGATAAATGCCATTTCCTTTGGTGTTAAGTTCCAGCTGTCGTAATCTTCGGGACGTGCCTGGACGTTGCGGAAGAATATTTGTGTTTGACATTGTCCGCGGATGACCTCTCCGATACCGAGTTTATCAAGGACGTTTGGTTGTTGGAATGCGGCAAGGTATGCCTGGCGTTTTTTACGGCCTTCCTGTAAACCTATTACAAAATTGTTTCTGAATACCGGATTTGCAAGCATAGGTGCGGTTTCATCGATTATAATCAAACTTGGTGCGCCGGTTCGACCGGTTATGTTTTGAATACGGTTCATAATGTAGCTGACAACAGCAGGAGCCAAAGTTTCATCTTCGAATATATAAGTAAAATCAAAGGTATTGAAGCGGTTTGATAAGTCCAAACTGTCGGCTTCGCTGTTAAATAAAAGTCCGTATTGGCTGTCGTCTACCCAACGGAAAAGCTCCCTTCTCATTTTACCGGCAGGGGCAAAGCAAGATTTGTAAAGGTTTTTAAGGCTTCGTTTATTTGGTTCTAAATAATCGAATGCCGTAGTGATTGCGCGGGCGATTTCGGCTTCGCTTGTTGCATCATCGGTCATGGTAATTTCACGCAACCAACGGCGAAGGAAAGCTCGGTTTTCCGGTGTGTCATCGATTCTGAAAGGGTTAAGGTGGGCGGTGGTGCCTCCCTTTATGATATCCTTATCCTTTGTATCACCTTCAAAATTTATGTATGAACCGCCGGCAGCATAGGTGAAAATTTCGGCACCTCTGTGTCGGTCAAAGAAAAATACCTTTAAATCATCAAATCGTAATGATTGGCCGGCAAGGAAAGAGTAAAGTGTTGTTTTACCTTGACCGGTAGGACCTATGGCGACGGTATGTGCGACGGCAGCAGGTTCTTCGGATACATGGAATTGGAATTGGTATGCGGTTCCTTGGTATGTAGGGAATATTGCAATAGGGCCGTTTCCCCAATCGCATTTTGATAAACCCTCCGGTTGGCGTTCGAAATTAAAGCTTGTTGCAACAGCGCGGGAGAGCATTTTATACATTCTTGGGTATTTATCGTAAGTTGGGAATTGAGAGAACCAAGAGCTTTCGGCAATCCAACCTTCACGAACCGGGGTTAAGCCGTAAAGTCGGCAAATTTTTTCAATTTCAAAGACTGCTTCATCAAGGCTTTTTAAATTATCGCTTGTGATGAAAAATGTTTCGGCATAGTTGACAAGGGTTTGGTGGTCTTCGTCATTTTGTTCTATTAGTGCCAAAGCGTCGTCAAATTGGCGGAGGACGTCATAGGAAAAAGTGCTTGAACTTGCCATACGGCGTTGATTTACCAAAATCATTTGCGCCTTTAATTTTGAAATAGGAAATAAGTTGTGTAAGACTGTTATTTCATAATTTAGCGCCAAAATGTCGGATAACATTTGCTCATCAACCGTATTTGATTGTTGTTTTATGCCTACGACAGCCATAAATTTTTCGCGGTTGCCGGAACGGAATCTTATGTATCCCTTGTTAGAAAAGAATATTTCATCGGATACCATAAGTTCGGAAATGTTATCAAAAATTATGTTTTCTGATTTAGGGTCAGGTCTGGATATAGGGTTTATTATGTGGGCGAAAAATGTAAGAGGGCTTTCATTTTTGCCGTCTTCTTTTAATACGGATACGCCGAAGTTTGAAAGTATTGCCTCCAAATTGCTGGATGCGGTATCTAAATCCTTTAGGGCATCCTTTCGGTCGTTGACAGATATGACTATGTAATGGGAGTTTTTGAAAATTTCCTTTTGTGAATCGCTCCATTTTTCGGAAATTTCCCTTAAAACCTTGTTATCGTTGTTGATAACCTTTTCTGTTTTGACCTTTTCACGAATAGTAAAAATACGGCTTTCGATACTTATTTCGGATAGGGAATCAATCCATTTCTTTCTTTCCTCCAATAACGATTGTATAGTTTCGCGGCGGGCGAAAGCTATGCTTGCACCGTGGATTTTGAAAATACGAACTAAACTTCCGTTGGAACAGAGGATTGTTTTTTTATCGTCAAGCAATCTTTCGAACGGAAGATAATCAATAAGTCGGGTGTCATATGGGCGAGGTAAAAATATATTTGATTTTTTTGATATGATTACGGTTATTATTATAGCAACGGCAAGAATACCCAATATCAAAGATATGGTATAATTGTTTGATAGGTTTGAAAGTAATATTTGTGATAAATTAAAGTTCATTTAATATTCCTATGGTGCAAATTTGTTGCCGTTTTCCTTTATTAAATTTTTTGTTTTGGCGCGAATGTTATTTCTTGCCCTTATAATATTATCGATATGAGGTTCGTGTTTTGCGAGAAGAATGAGCAATAAATGTATTACAATTATTTGTAGCATAGGTATCCATATATAACCCATATAGCCGAATGCCATAAAACCTATTATCTCGGTTACTCCGACAGCAAGATTTGCAAGAGTTAAACCAAAAGGTGCGAAAAATATCAAGCTTGGATATGCAATAGATTTTAAAAGCTCTTCTTTCAATTATTTCCCCCTCTTTTTATCAATGTAAATTTTACAGGATACCCCCTTAAAATACAAGTAAAATTTATTTTTTGTTTTTGCCCAGACCCGTTTTTTTTGCAAGTGAACTTCGTTTTTTTGCATAATTAGGAGCTATCATAGGATAGTCGGGCGGAAGAGCCCATTTTTCACGGTATTCGGTATCTGTCATATTATATTTTGTTTTTAAGTATCGTTTTAACATTTTTAATTTTTTGCCGTCCTCCAAACAAATAAGATATTCCGGATGAACGGAATCTTTTATATCTACGGACGGTTCCAGTGTGTAAGCGGAAGTTTTGTCGGTAATTGAAATAAGGTTTGAATAAACTTTTTCAATAAGTTCCGGTATGGCGTTACTTTCAATCTTGTTATTTGAAATATAACTGCTTACTATTTGAGAAGTGGCAGATATTATTGAAAGTTTGACATTTTCAGATATATTTTTGTTAGGAGTTTGCATTTATACACCTTTTGCTTTTTAATTTTTTCTCTTGTATTATATCAAAAATTAAGGTAAAAGTAAAAGGTAAAATAATTTAAGAGGAAACGATGTTTTTTGAAAAATTTTTTAATAAATTCAGTTTTGATATACTTCCGACACTTCCGATAAATCCGACTTTTTCAGGCATATTGCTTTTGGTTTTGTTTGTGTTTTTGCCTTCGTATATTGCCTATGCAAAGCAATCATTGCAACGAAAAACTATTTATTTATTTTCGGTAATTGACTTTTTTCTTTTTTATATTTGTATTTTTGTAAAGGTTGAAGATTTTCTTTTTGATAGAGGGTATTTGACTGTATTTGCAAAGACGGTTTACTTATTACTTCTTATAGGTTCGGTTTTGGATGCGGAGGATAAAAAATCATATCCATATAAAAAGAAAAGTTTTTTTAAGAAGTATGTGCAACATCCGCTGGAATCTTTTGCTGCTCATTTATTGTTTTTTGTATTTAAAATACTTCCGGTCAGTTGGGCGTCAAACCTTGGCGGATTTTTGGGGCGTCAGCTTGGAAAAACGCAAAAGTGGTATAATAAACTTATGGATGAAAATTTGAATATTGCTTTCCCACGGAAAAAGGCGGTGGAAAAGGAGCGTATTAAAAAGGAAGTTTGGGATATGATGGGCAGGTATGTAAGTGAACCTGCACACTTTAAATATATTTATCGAAATTATAAGAAGTATTTGACCTTTGAAAATGATGATATTTTGGAGGAGTTAAAGGGTAAGCCTTTTATCGCATTTATCTCGCATTGCGGAAGTGTAGGGCTTATATCCATACCGTTTGCTCTTCATAAGGCGGATTGTTCTATTATCTATAAATTTCCAAGTAATAATTTGACCAATAAATTGGTGATAAAATCTTTCGGTAACGGTATAGGTAAGTTGAAGTTTATCCCTAATACCTCGAACGGGACAAAGGATGCGATGAAAATACTTTCTTCCGGCGGGGCGATTTTGGCTGTGCCGGATCAGAAATTTCAAACCGGTATTGATACAAAGTTTTTCGGGGCAAATGTGAAAAGTCCTGTAGGGGTGGCAAAGCTTGCCTGTCATTTTAATTGTCCGATACTTCCGGTACAACTTATCAGAGAAGACGGTGTGAAGCATAAAATAGTTTTCCATAAACCTTTTATGCCATATAAATCCAAAAATAAAGAAGATGATGCAGTCAGAACTATGCAACGTGTAAATGATGTTATTGAAGGTTGGATAAAGGAAAATCCTTCGCAATGGTTTTGGGTCCATGACAGATGGTTTATTAAGATTTTCTTAAAAATGAAGAAAAAGGGAGCAAAGAAAAATGCAACAAAAAACAATAAATAAGGAAATTGTTATTTCCGGAATCGGTCAACATAAGGGGACTGAAAATACTATTATTTTAAAACCTGCTCCGGTTGATAGCGGTATTATTTTTAAGATTAGTGGTAAAGAATATAAATATAATGAGGCAAATGTTTTCGGTGAGGTAGGATATACCTGTGTCGGGGAAAAGGATGGCAGGAATTTGAAAACCGTTGAACATCTTATTTCCACACTTAACGGTTTGGGGATTGATAATTTGATTATTGAAACGGAATCCGAAGAGGTGCCTATATGTGACGGATCGGCGGTAAAATTTGTGGAAGAGATAGAAAAAGCCGGCAAGGAGTCGCAAAATGCTCCTAAAAAAGCGATAAAAATTTTGAAAAAAGTGTCTTATGCCGATGAAAAGGGGGAGGTTTCGATAGAGCCTGCGGATGGGGAAACTCTTACCCTTGATGTGATGATTGATTATACCGGAATAAAACCTATCGGTATACAAACGGTAAAGATTGATTTGAATGAGGATAATTATAAAAAACTTATCAGTCCGGCAAGAACTTTTGCCCGAATGGCGGATGTGGAATTTTTGCATTCAAAGGGGCTTTGTCTTGGTGCAACACTTAAAAGCGGGGTTGCGGTAGATGAGGAAAAGGTTATAAATCCGGAAGGTTTGCGATTTGAGGACGAATTTGTTCGTCATAAAGTTTTGGATGCGGTAGGTGATCTATACCTTCTCGGTCATTATATAATAGGTTATTATAAAAACAGTAAGGGCGGTCATTTCCATAATAATCAGTTGGTAAAGGCAGTACTTTCCGATAAATCCAATTATGAAATAGTAGAGCTTTAAATGATTATTATGGGGATTGATCCGGGGTTAAGGTTTAATGGCTATGGTGTTATAGATTATCAGAGCGGTAGTTTTAAACATATTGCCAATGGGACATTTAAGACGAATGAAAAGTTAAGTTTGCCAGAACGGCTTTCCCAAATATATTGTAATCTTACGGATATTTTGAAGACCTATAATCCGCAGGAAGTTGCGGTGGAGGAGGTTTTTGTGAATGTTAATCCTTCGTCGACTTTGAAATTAGGGCAGGCGAGGGGGGTTGCGATTTTGACGCCGTCTCTTTTGGGAATACCGGTATTTGAATATTCGCCGAATCTGATTAAAAAATCGGTGGTAGGTGTCGGTCATGCGGGGAAAGAGCAAATACAGATGATGGTGAAGTTGATGCTTTCCAATCCGAAGATAGACAGTGAGCATAGCGGTGATGCGTTGGCTATGGCTATATGTCATGCACATAACAGAAATTCCTTTAAATAAACAAATTTTTTTAATTTTAGGATTTTATGCTTGATTTTTCAGTTTTACGGATTTATAATTTAAATCAGTAAGGAACTTTGGTTTGTGCCGACTTTTCTTACTTTCTTTGTGTTAAGAAAAGGTCTGTTTACAGGCCTTTTTATTTTCTTAAATATATATAGAAGGCGCCGTCGTTTTTTGTTTTGTATGGGGCGTATTCCACATAAAGAATCATTTGCTTTATGTCAGAGGAGTTTATCCATTTTGGAAATT
>CAZHAL010000034.1:0-9474 GCA_964530355.1 uncultured Bacteroidales bacterium
TGCAGTGCTACTATGTAAGTGCCGGCACCCAAACTTGCAGAACCTTCACCGCTTGTTTTATCATAAAGCAAAGTCCAATTACCAGAGTTTGTAGTGCTGTAACAATTTCCGTTTGATAGTATTTCATTCGCCCCGCACGTTTTCGGCATACATTGATAGAATGTTTGCGCGGTTACATCTGATGAAAGGTTTGTAATCGCTCCCATCACCGCCAGCATTAAGATTTTATTTTTATTTAATAACATATTAGTCTCCTTTTAGTTGTTTGGTTTTTATTTGTTGTCCGATAGACTTGTTTGATATTTTTCCTCGTTTTCTTTTACCTCCTTAGTTTTTGTTTGTTGTTTTTTTTAATTTCTTTTATCCCTTTCAACACTCTTCAAAGACGATAGTCTTTGGGCCATCCCCCTTACCCCCCCCTGCGGGGGATGGCCATATAAGGGTTGAGGTTGATAGATTGTTGAAGTTGGTTTTCATTTTTGTTTTCTCCCTTTCTTAATAATGATTTATTTCATCTTGTGCCCGCCCGGCCCCCGAACCCTTCGGGCGGGCACTTATGGGCGCATTTTTTATATTCATTTTTTCTTTCATAAATTTTTCCCTTCCATATTTTCCCCAGTCAGCGAGCACCTGCCCTCCGCCTCCTTGGGGCAGGTGCTAGGACCTGCGGTCCCGTTGGCTGACTATTTTTTATCCTTGTAAAAAATTTCATTTCCATTTTCCCTTTTCCATAGGGCATTTCTCGGGTATCCCTTACAACCGAGAGACAAAACTCCCATAAGCAAGGTTGCAGGATTCCCTATCCTAATTCCATATTTTGCTTGTTATAGAATAACTCTTTAAATTCGAACCGCTCGGGCAGTTGTTGTTCGTAACCGTGTGCAAACTGTACCCGCTCGGACAATTCCCGTTTGTTACCAACTTCGCCTCATACCCGCTTGGGCATTTCAAAGGCTCGCAAGTCTTGAAATCCGAACTCGCAAAACTTCCGGTGATGCAGTCTTCACACTCTCTGTCAGCTACTTTGTAATGCATATACCTTGAGTTACACTCGCATAAGCCGTTACCCGAGTTGTAAGTAGCCCTTACGTTTCCCGTGCAATTACTTGCACTTTTCGGCACGCAGTATTTTTGCAGACTTTCGGTTAATGTGAGGGCATAAGTGCCCGTTGACGACATCATGCATAGCAATGCAGATGTCAATATTATTGACTTTGTTTTGTTCATTGTCTTCTCTTCCTCTTATTTTATCCCACGTATTAAGAATATAATTCCTAACACTAAATACAGTTCTTACCGCATCTGATTTTAATATAGCACAGAATCTGAAAATGTAAATCAAAATTTATAAATAATTACTTTTGGAGCTTATCAACATATCGCTGTGGATGAAGCAACATTCTATTAACCCGAAGCCGAAAAACAGGGTTAACATTGCGGTTCCTCCGTATGATAAAAGAGGGGACGGAACGCCGACCACCGGCAAAAGTCCCATAACCATTGCAGTATTTATGAAAAAATACACAAAGAAATTTGCTGCCAGTCCGAGGGATAACAGTTTCCCGAAGTTGTTACGGCTTGCAAATGCGACTCTGTAACATTGATATAAAATCGCCATGATTAGGGCGAAAAGTATCAGGCATCCGAACATACCGAATTCCTCCGCAAACATGGTGAAGATAAAGTCGGTTTGTTTTTCAGGGAGAAAGTTCAGGTGGCTTTGCGTGCCCTGCAAATATCCCTTACCCCAAAAACCGCCGGAGCCCAAGGAAATTTTTGATTGTGTGATGTGATAGCCGGAGCCCATTATATCCTTTTCCGGATTCATAAATATTACTATGCGTTGTTTTTGGTAATCGTGAAGTCCGTATTTCCATACTACCGGCAAAGCGATGATGCCTATTAAAAACAAAATGCCGAATTTCCACCATTGGACGCCGGCGATGAAGAAAACTATTGCCGATACGAAAATCAAAGTCATTGCAGTTCCCAAATCCGGTTGGGTTAAAACCAAACCTACCGGAAGGGCTACTAATAACGCAGGGAACAAAAGGTAATAGTTACTTCTGATTTCATTTATACTTAATGCCGCAAAGTATTTTGACAGTGCAAGGACAAGGGCGATTTTCATAAACTCGGACGGTTGGAATCGGATGAAGCCCAAGTTTAACCAACGTTGTGCGCCCATTCCTATGTGTCCTATGAAACTTACCAACACAAGTGATACTATGCCGACACCGTAAATCCAATATGCGTATTTGACCCAGACCTTTAAATCAAAAACTGCGATTACGAAAAGTATTATAAAGCCCATAATTATTTTCGGAAGTTGGGAAATTGCCCACGGGCTCCATGAACCGTAGCTGATAAGGCAAGTGAATTTGTCCGCGCATTCCGCCTTTCCCGCGCTGTATAAAATTGCCAAACCTACCGATGAAAGGAGCAAAAGCAACAAAATCAGTTTCCAATTCATAAACAGGAATTTTGAAAACACATTCATTTGACCGCTTTTTTTCATACTGACTTGATAATTTAGCATAGTGTTCCCCTTTATGAATATAATTCCAATGTTTTTATCATTAAATCCCTGGCAATAGGAGCCGCCGCGCCGGAACCGCTCATCCCGTGTTCGACAACTACGGATACGGCGAACCGAGGATTTTTATATGGAGCATAGCCCACAAACAAAGCGTGGTTTCGATATTTCCACGGTAAATTTTCCTGTCTTATCACGCCGTGCATACGCTCTTCTCTTGTAATTCGTTTTACCTGAGTTGTTCCGGTTTTTCCCGCCATTTGCTGACCGTTATATTCAAATGCCGCAGTTTTACCTGTGCCGTTAGGTTTATTTATAACCGAGAACATACCCTTTTTTACAAGGTTTAAGTATCGCGAATCTATATTCATCTGAGGGAAAAATACATTTTCATATTCGCCCTTTAAAATCCTTGGCTTAACAGCAATACCGTCGTTTGCAATACGGGATACCATAACCGCAAGTTGAAGAGGCGTTACAAGGGTAAAGCCCTGTCCGATAGAGGCGGTGATTGTATCTCCGGTATACCAATTTTCACTTTTGTAATTACGTTTCCAACTGACACTTGGGACCTGGCCTTTTTTTTCATTTGCAAGTTCAATTCCCGTATAATCGCCAAGACCGAATCTGTATGCCATTTCCTGTATCGAATCCATTTGAAGTTTTGTTGCGATTGTGTAATAGAAAATATCGCATGAGTGTTGCAGGGATTGTTCCAAATCCAAAAGTCCGTGTCCGGATGTTTTCCAACAATGGTATCTTCCGTCACCGTAATCCAAATGACCGGTGCAATTTATTTTTGTATTAGGTGTGATTTTGCCTTCGGTCAAGGCTGCAAGTGCGCTTATCATCTTAAATGTGGAACCTGGTGCGTAAAGCCCCTCTATCGCCTTATTCATAAACGGATTGCGAGGGTTAAGTAACAGTTTATTAAATTCCTCCGCCGAATTGTCCTCCGCCAAAAAGATATTAGGGTTATAGGTAGGGACCGAAATCATCATCAAAACATCGCCGGTGAATATATCCATAATGACGGCGCTGGCACTTTCCTCCTGTATACGATGAAGGGCGAATTCCTGTAATCGTTTATCAATGGTAAGGACTATATTTTGGCCGGCAACGGTTTTCTTTTTTTTATCATCAAGTGTTTCAATGACACGACCGGATGCGTTTACTACCTGTATCGTTTCACCGGCGGACCCGCGAAGTTGTTTATCCATCAGCTTTTCAACGCCGGCCTTTCCGGTTTTAAAATCCGGAAGTTGAAGGACGGGATCGGAATCGGATCTTAGCTCCTGTTCCGTAACATCGGAAACGTAACCTATCACGTGGGCGGCAATTTCGCCGAACGGATAATAACGGCGTTTGCCCTCCTCCACATACACACCGGTAAAGTCAAGATTTTTTACTTGAAGTTTTGCCATTTCATCCCAACCGAGGTTGTTTTTTATAAATACGGGAAAAAACGCACGCTTCTTTTTTATATTATTTAAAACCTTTTCCTTTTCTTTTTCGGTAAGGGGGATAAGTTCGGATATGCGATTTAAAATTTCCTCCACCGTAAGACCGCGGGCGGTGATTTCCTCCGGTATCATTTGAATACCATAGCTGTTTTTATTCACGGCCATTTCGATACCGAATCGGTCCTTTATAATACCGCGGGGCGGTGCGATAAGTTTTATTCGCACACTGTTTTTTTCGGATAACTTTTTATATTTTGCATTATCCAAGATTTGAAGTTGGTAAAGACGACCGGCAAGAATTGAAAATAAAAACAATTCTCCGCCTGCTACAAGCAAAGCGCGACGATTAAATACTTTAATTAACTCAGCATCTCTCATTGATATTTACCTACCAACTTTATATATAACCAATTTAATATCCAATAAAATAACGGATAGAACAATATCAGTATTGCCCAGCTTAGCAATACATTAAAAAAGTTTATATCGTTATTAAACAAAACTGAAATGACGAAATATTTCACCATTATCAACGTAAATGATATTGCATTAAATACCAAATACGAAAATACGAATGACGAATCGATTGAAAAAAACTTTTGGTAATACACTATGAAATGAAGGCTTAAAAATATAAATATGTTAAGCCCGAATTGTGTGCCGTCAAGAAAGTCCTGTATGAATGCGAAAAGCAATACAGAAATAAAATCAAACGATTTTACCTTATACATACTCCAAAAGAAAATAGGGATAAGAACGAGGAGCGGTTTCGCCTCGAAATAACCAAAATTTACAAATGACAACAGCAATATCAAAAAGCTACTTAAAAACGGGATTTTAGTAGAAATGAAATTTAAAAACCATTTATATTTTTTCGAATGTCTTGTCATAATGAATCAGCTGTTGGGTTTTCCTTTAAAAATTCCTTTATATCTTCGGTATGTGATGTCTTTATAACCTTTACATAATTTATATGCGAGCTGTCAACATAAGGTTGCAATATCACACCTTCCTCCTCGCTGATACTTCCTATAATACCGATAGGAAGCCCGAACGGAAGGTTACCACCCATACCGGAGGTTATAACTTTGTCACCTATTTGAATAGGGTCTTGGTTTTCAAAGTGGATAAGTTTCGGATACTTTGTATTATTTCCGTTTAAGAAAGCGCGGGTTCCGGTCCTTTCTATTTGCACCGGAATTTTAAGTGCGGAATCGGTTATAAGCAACATTCTTGAATAATTTCTTCCGACCGAAATTATTTGACCCACCAAAAATCCGTCCACCAAAACGCCGTGATATTTTTCAACGCCGTCCTTTGCCCCGGCATCCAAAATAAACGAGTGGGAAAATCCGCTTCCCGTGGAACCTATTACCTTTGTAGATAAGATATAATTTGTTCCGCCGGATGTGAAATTTGCAAGTCGGCGAAGGTGCACATTTTCCGCATCGACCTGTTTATAATAATTTATTTCTTCGGTAAGGCGGGATATTTCCTGGCGAAGTTCGGCATTTTTTTCATTTATTACAAAGAAATCTTTTACATCGGAAAAAAACTTACCTACTTTATATATAGGATATGATATAACCGATATTATCGGCGACATTACCTGAACAACGATACCGCTTGTCTTATTTATAATAAAGCTGTCCGGTTTGCCCACGAAAATAAGCACAAATGAAAACAAAATAAACGCGATAAGGAAAAACTTCCTTACCATTTGTTTAAGCATTTGCATTTTAACATTTTTTGACTGTGTAAGTTTATTCACGTTAACCCTCTTCTTTTACAAATATCATTTATAGCATTATAAAAAAAAATAATCATCTGTTTTTTTTAAAATTTTTTAACAATTTGTTCTTTACAACGGATAAAAAAATTTCTATTATTCTTTCCAAGCTAAAAAAAATGATAAAACAGTTAGTTATTAATGTAAAAGAAATTCCGCTTTGCATCAAAAATACGATTTGTTCGTTTTTTGTGGAATTAGGCTATAAAATAAAACTTCGATTTGCTTTTTATTCAAAAAAATTCATACGCAGGGAATATATTCCTTTATATATAGCCTTCTTTTTCTTTATTACTATGTCCGTAATTTCCGCGATTGTTGTCGTGTATGATACAAATTCGCACATTACCTCATATCGAAAAATGCAACAGTTATTTTTGGAATCGGGATATGACCTTAATAAAATAAGGAACAAGGAAATGGATGTGCCCCGAATCTTTATACAAACGCTTCCGTCCGATTTTAATATGATAGAATCGGCAAAGGAGAAAAAGGAGTTGTTTATAAAGTTCCTTCTTCCCCTTATACTTAAAAAGAATGAGGAATTGATGGAGGCTAGGCTTAAACTTAAAGATATACAGGCGAAAATTGAAAAGTCGAAACACTTATCTGCGGAGGAGGAGGACTTTTTAAACCTTATGAAGGATACATATAAAACGGATACCGGTGAGGTAAAGGATATTCTTATAAAGCTTGATGAAATATCCGTATCTATGGCCTTGGGGCAAGCGATACAGGAAACCGGTTGGGGGGATTCACGCTTTCTTATCCAGGGTAATTCCATATTTGCGGAATGGACCTGGGGCGGTGACGGTATGCTTCCGAGGGCGAGAAAGGACGGACTTGTTCACCGTATAAAGACTTTCCCTACTCTTTACGATTCTGTTGACAGTTATGCAAACAACCTTAACCGGACACGGTATTATGCCGGGTTCCGACAGATGCGTGCGAAGTTAAGGGAGCAAGATAAACCTTTGTATGGAAGATGGCTTATGAGTTCTATGACCCGCTATTCCACACAAAAGGATGTATATATATTAGAAGTGAAAAAAATTATTCGTGATAATAATTTGGATGATTTTAATACCGTAAAACTTGCCAAACCTTAGGCTTTTATCTTTACCGTTTTTATTGCATTATATCCGAAGTATTGGTTTACCCTGTCTATGATTGCGGGATATTGGTATTGTATGATTGATGCGAACGCCATATTTTTTACCTTTATATACAATACGCCGTCAGTTTTTTTTCCGAACGGGAATGATATTTTAACCGGAGTTGCCTTGCCTGCGACATCATCGCCTGCTATGATTTTCCAATTTGTAATTATGTCGGCGTTAACGAATCCGTATTTCGGTGAAA
Source organism: uncultured Bacteroidales bacterium (assembly GCA_964530355.1). Lineage (GTDB taxonomy): Bacteria > Pseudomonadota > Alphaproteobacteria > Rs-D84 > CACZYB01 > CACZYB01. The sequence continues at coordinate 7,151 of CAZHAL010000034.1, forward strand.
ATTTTTTTATTACACTTGTTAAGGTATTTGCCAATGTATTGGGGCCGTATGCGAAACGTTCAGATAGTGGAGCAACCGGTTTTTCCAGATAATCCTCCGACATTTCATTGATACCTTTGTTTAAATTTTTTAATATATCTTTTTCTTTCATAAAACTACTATAACACATTTATACAAAATTTACAATTCTTTATAATAAAATTTAAAAAATTCCTTTACATTATAAATAATAAATTTTATAATCTTTACTGTTCATAATAACAAAAAAGGAAAGGAAAAAAATATGAATACATTAATGTTAATACTTTCACTTATATGGGTGATTGTTTTTGTTGTTTATACAAACTACATTTCAAAAAGAAATAAACAATACAAGGATAAAAATGCAGAGGTTCTAGCAACAATTATTGCACCTGCAGTTATACTATTTTTTGCTTTGTATACATCGGCTGCTTGGGTTGTTGGATTTAGAACAAGAGCTGCTATTATAAATGATCCTACTGTAATTATGGATGCTGCTCAAAGATTACAGGAAATCAAAGAAGAAGAAGCTTTGCAAGAAGCTCGTGAAGCTGTTAAAAATATTACAGAAGATGATGCTAAATATGCTCCTGTTATCGGTAATCCAGATGCAAAAGTCGTAATGTATGAATTCTATGATTACAACTGTGGTTTCTGTAAACGTGGTAATGCTGCTTTGGAAACTGTTCTTGCTGACGGTGCAGACGTTAAAGTTGTTCTTAAAAGCTTCCCTATCTTCCCTATTTCACAAATTCCGGGAAGAGCTATCGTTGCTGCTAAGGACCAAGATCCAGCAAAAGTTGCTGCTTTCCACAAGGCACTTTTCGAATCAAGTTTAGTTCCAGAAGCTGATGAAAAAGCAACTGAAAAAGATATCAACGATAAAATCAAAGCTATCGTTTTGGGACTTGCTAAAAAATCAGGTCTTGACGTTGAAAAGTTGGAAAAGGATATGAATTCTCCTGCTGTTGAAGAAGAACTTTTAAGAACTCGTCAACTTGCAGAAAAACTTCAAATCCAAGGAACTCCTGCTTTCGTTATCGGTGATCAACTATTCCGTGGTTTCATAGATGCTGATCAAATGAAAGTTGCTATTGAAAAATCAAAATAATAGCATGAAGTTTTAAAATGAAATCCCCTGCCCGTAAAAAGGTGGGGGATTTTTTATGTGCCTACTTTGCGGGAGAACCTGTTTTAAGAGGGCATCCACAATGTGGGGCGCCTGGGCGTCCGCTCGGCTCTCTGGGAGAAATGGGGGAAGGGAAAAACAGAAATGCAAAACAACTTCAACAATCTGTTAACCTCAACCCTTATATGACCATCCCCCGCAAGGGTGGGGTAAGGGGGATGGCCCAAAGACTTACGTCTTTGAAAATTGTTGAAGTATGAAAGAAAAAATTAAACACAACTAATCCACCAGAAAGGTTATTACGAAGTAATGACCGGCGACCCCCAGGGGGGGGGGCTCGGGGGTCGCCTTTTAACAAGGAGGAGAGTATAAGGAATTTGACGCCCCTCCTCCCTTCCAAAAATATCCATTGACATCTGTTTTTTTTTGTTTAAACTCCTAAATAGAAACTAACTATCAATAAAAAAGGAGATAAAAATGAATGTTGGTGTGATTGAAAAAATATATACTATTCAATTTCTTATAAGTATGGCAAGAGTGACTACGGATATCCCTAGTTTGACTAATTTTGAAATAAGAAAGACAAAAGATAAAAATAAGATTGGGGACATAATCAAAGAGGTTATTCAGGAACAAAAAAACAAAAAAGATCCTATTTTCGGAGATTTGAAACCTGAACCTGTTCGCGGATTTACCGTAAAACAAAATGAAAGAGTTAATATTGACGGGAAAATTTTCAGGACGAAAAATAAAAATATTGCCCGATATAATATTAACATTTCTGAGGATGTCGAAATTGATGTTACAAAACATAAAGTTCTGAAACTAGGCGAAATAAAATATTTTATGAAAAAATATAATATTAAGGATTATGAAGTCGGCGGTTTGCTTCCTGTTTTAAATGATCATACTCGTTCTGATAGAGATGATAACAGATTATATTTTACTGCTGTGTCAAATGAGGAGTGGGACACATACCTTCCAGAAAATGAGGTTGAATTAAGAAATTTTTATATGAAAGTTTTCAGAGAATTGAATTTATTTCCTTATAAAAATGATGTGCTTGATGAAAACCTTAATTTACTTGTAAAGGTAAATTCCAAAGCACAAAGATAATCTTACTCACCATTCTTTTTACGCCTTAGATTTTCCCAATAATCAAGGCGTTTTTTTA
>CAZHAL010000035.1:0-9222 GCA_964530355.1 uncultured Bacteroidales bacterium
TATTTCTTATTATACGATTTGATTAAATCCCTTGCCGATGCGGTCCAGCTTGAATTAGGATAATTGTATTCCAAAAGACGGAGCATATTTTCGGCGTCCTCCGGCTCCTTTAATATAAGATAAATTTCGACCGTGCGATACAAAGCCTCCTCCACAAACAAAGTTGTATCGTATTTCGCGATTATTGTTTGAAGTCGGTTTAGGGCGGCAATCACATTCTTCTTTTTCATAAGATTTTTTGCAATATACATTTCCTTTGCCGCAAGGTTATTTCGTGCGATTATTATTTTAGGAAGGACATCCTTTGTATACTTTGAATCCGGATATGCGGATTTCAGCTTTTCCATTTGGATAAGGGCTTGTTCGGTCATTTTTTGATCCCTTGTTATAGGGGAAATTTGATCATAATAACATATCGCAATCATATACATTGCATAAGGAACGTCCTTATGATTAGGTTGATATTTGATAAGTTTTTCAAATGATTCTATTGCCTCCGGATAATGTTTATCCTTATAATAAATATATCCGGTTAATATCCATGAATTTGGGACAAGTGAGGAATACGGATGATTGTATTCTATCTGTGGAAGTTCGTTTAATGCGGACAAGTGGTCATTTTTATTTATATTTTTAATTGCCGAATCGTAAATGGCTTTATCAGACATTTCCGCATAATCAGGTTTCCCGCTGCCGGCACATGCGGATAGAAATAAGACCAAAGCCAGATATAAAAATTTTCTCATTTTTCCTCTTTTGTATTGCCTATCAATTTATTATATTTTATGATATAGTATAAGTTTTACGAAATAAAGGATTTTTTTAAGGTATGTTAAATAAAAAATTTTTAAAAAATACTGTGGAGGTAGGCGGGCTTACTTTTTTAAGTAGGATAAGCGGGCTTCTTCGTGATTTATTTGTTGCAAAATATTTGGGTGCGGGAAAACTTTCCGATTGTTTTTTGGTGGCATTCAGAATCCCTAATCTGTTCAGAAGCATTTTTGCGGAGGGGGCTTTTAATTCTGCATTTATTCCTATATTTTCGGGAATTTTATATAATGACGGCAAAGTGAATGCGAAAAATTTTTGCAAATCAATATTTGCGTTGTTGTTTTATATTTTGTTAATTTTTACCTTGATTTGTGAGATATTTATGCCTCAGGTAGTTCAAATATTCGCGCCGGGTTTTTCAAAAAATTTGGATAAGTTTGAATTGGCGGTAAGTCTTTCAAAAATAACTTTCCCATTTTTAATGTTTATTGCACTTACCTCGTTTTTCGGAAGTATTTTGAATACACTTGGGAATTTTAAACCTTATGCAAGCACTCCGATTATTTTAAATTTATGTATTATTTTTTCAATTTTAGGATTTGCGGGATTTTTCCCTAATGCGGCCTATGCCGTATCATGGGGAGTGTTCGCATCCGGTATAATACAACTTGTTTGGCTTTTTTGGATTGCAAGAAAGTATGGGTTCGGGATTATATCATTTTCGTTTAATATGACCCAATCGGTAAAACAATTTTTCAGAAAAATCGGACCGGGAATTATTGGTGCCGGGATCTACCACCTTAATATTATGATAGGAAGTATTTTTGCGACACCGACAAACGGAGCGGTATCGTGGATTTATTATGCGGACAGACTTAATCAACTTCCGCTTGGGGTGATTGGGATTGCGATTGCGACGGTTCTTCTTCCAAGTATGGCAAAGGAGCTTAAAAACAATCATACGAACAAAGGGATTGTGATGTTTAACAATTCGATTAAAATAGCAAGTCTTTTTGTAATTCCGTGCGCGGTGGGGATGATGGCGGCGAGTTTGCCTCTTATTCAAATATTTTTTGAACGCGGTGCTTTTAAAATTTCGGATACTTATGCAACGGCACAAATTTTGCAAATACTTTGTTTAAGTTTGCCTGCACTTGTATATACAAAACTTTATTCAAATGTTTTTTATGCAAGAAAAGATACAAAAACGCCTATGATTGTGGCGGGAATAAACCTTTTATTTAATTTATTTTTAACTGTTACACTGACGAAGAAGTTCAGCTATATGGGTGTGGTGTTGGCAATTACAATTTCAAATTGGCTCGGGTTTTTAATGCTTTATTATATAAGCTATACAAGGAACTTTATGCATTTATATAAGCGAATTTTAAAGGATATTATAAAAACTTTGATTGTTTCGATTGTTATGGGTGTGATAGTTTATTTCGGAAGTGTTGTAATTATGGATAACATTGAAACATATGGTATCGTTTTGCGAATCGTTATGCTAAGCTTTCTTATAATATTTGCGATGGTATTTTATTTTTCGGGAATGTTCGCGCTTCGTGTGGTAAATATTCAAAGCATCAAAAAATTATTAAGGAAAAATTAAATATCAACATTGAATAATTTTTTGAAATTATTGCTTGTGATATTGCCGACTTCCTCAACCGATATATTTTTAAGAGAGCTTAGTTTTTTTGCGACCTCCACCACAAAGGACGGTTCGTTCCTGTGTCCTCTGTATGGGACTGGGGCAAGGTATGGGCTGTCCGTTTCGATAAGCAGTTTTTGAAGCGGGATTACATTTTTAAAAACCTCCTGTAACGGGACAGAATTTTTAAATGTGGTAATGCCGGATGCGGAGATAAAAAAGTCCAAATCCAACATTTTTTTTGCCATATACTCATCTGCGGTAAAGCAATGAATGATACATTTATATGGAGCTTTCTTCATACCTTCCGTTAAAATTTGTATCATATCTTCATTTGAATCGCGATTGTGAATAATAAGCGGAAGGTCCGTTTTTTGTGCTACGACTATGTGATTATAAAGGTTTTCCATTTGAATATCTTTGTTGATATTTTCACGGGAATAATCAAGTCCGGTTTCACCTATTGCGATAATTTTTTTTGATTTATTTATGTATAAAAGAAGCTCGTCTTCGGATATAGGAGCTCCCATATCCTCCGCCTCGTGAGGGTGAATGCCTATGGCACCGAAGACATTTTTATATTCGTTTGAGATTTCAAGAATCCTTTCAAAGCTGTTCTTTGATGCACAAGCATTTAACATATATTTGACATCAGCCTTTTCTGCACGTTGCAAAATTTCCTGTAATTCTTCTTTTTCATAAAAATCAAGATGGCAATGGCTATCAATGAACATTTTTAATCCTTTCAAATGTGGAAATGACAAGGGCAGTTATATCAAGATTTAAAACAGGATAAAGTTGAAAATGTTTTAATACCTGTTCGCGAATCGAAAATAATGCCTTAATATTTGTATAGTAAGAAGTTATTGTTTGAAGGGCAAGTTTTTCCTCTGCCTCCATACTTTCCGCAACGATACCGGATTTATATTTTATTGCGTTTTCAATAAAGTTTATAATAATATGTTCGAAAATTTTAAACATTTCCTCGGTTGCGACCATATTTGCTATATCCAAAACAGAAGCATTTTTTTTATTAAAAATTTCCGGGATGACCTTTAAAATTTGTTTTTGAAGTTCAAGTCCGTTATTTTTATAAATGTTTAATGCCATACCTATACTGCCACCGCTTATATTTAAAAGAGTGTTACGACTTTTTTCATCAACATTCGGAAGATGGTGTTGTAACAAAAGCTTCATATTATCATTGGTAACAGGTGATAATTTTAAAATTCGGCAACGTGACTTTATTGTCGGAAGAAGTCCGTTTATATTATGGCAGATAAGAAGGAGGAGAGATTTTTCCGGGGCTTCCTCTAAAATTTTAAGCAAAGCGTTGCGACCGTTCGGATTCATTTCATCAACGGAGTCAATAATTGCAACTCTGTATCCGCCCTCTGATGAAGTTTTGGAAAAAAATTCCTTTAACGCCCTAATCTGTTCCACAGAAATTTCGGTTTTAAGTTTTTTTGTTGTTTCGTGAAGTTCTCTTTCAACAATGATTAAATCGGTAAGTCCCCCGGCGGTCAATCGTTCAAATACCGGATGCGACGGTGAAAGTTTTAATGGGGATGTATCTTTTTTATCAAGGGATTCCGAATGAACCGACGGATTTGATGTGCCGGATGATAAGGGTTGCGATTCACCCCCCATATCATCATTAAAGAAACCCATATCTTCTGTATCATCGCCCTCTTCCTCCTCATATTCAAATGAGTTATCGACTATCGGAGCATTGACATCAATATTGATATTAAGATTTTTTAAATGATCCGTTGCAGTCAAAGTAAAAATATATCTTGCAATACGATAGGCAAGTGTTGCCTTTCCTATACCCTTTGGCCCGGTAATAAGCCAGGAATGATGAAGATGGGATGATTTGAATGCGGAAAAAAATTCCTCCTCCTGTTTTATATGGGAAAGAAGGTATGGATTTGTTTTCGGATTATCATCACGAAGTATTTCATTTTGACTGTTTTCTGTTTGCATAAATCAAAGTCCCAATTTTTCGTTTAATATTTTTAAGATGCGATTTGATACTTCTTCTATACTTCCCTCTGACGGCATAAGGACACAACGGTTAGGATTTTGTTTTGCGACCTCACGGAAACCGTTAAGCGATGTTGTAAGCCACTTATCCCCCATTTTTTCGAATCTGTTTATTTCGGTCAGATTGCCGTGGGATTTTGACGGATCTATATCAAAAATGATTGTAAGATCAGGTTTAAAATCACCGATTGCAAGGTTATATAGTTTTTCCATTCTTTCAATAGTAAGTCCGTGTGCGAATCCCTGGTATGCATTTGTTGTATCCATATAGCGGTCACAAAGGACAATATTGCCGGCATCAACATTCGGTTTTATAACTCTTTCAAAATGGTCGCGACGAACTGCGGTAAAAAGTAAAGCCTCTGTCATAGGGGACATTTTATCAATATCACCCTTTAAAAGAATTTCGCGAATTTTTTCACCAAGCGGTGTGCCACCGGGTTCTCGGGTTGTTATCACATTATAGCCCTTATCACGCAAACGTTCGGCGATTATTTTTGCCTGTGTAGTTTTTCCTACACCTTCACCACCTTCAAAAGTAATGAAAAGTCCAGCCATTTTATTATCCTACTATTCTTAAAAGTATTTGTTTTAAGTTTTTAAATATACGAATCACAAAATTACATTTTTTCACATCTTCAAGTGTAACCAAGTCATAAGAATTAAATTTTGCGCCATTAATGTAAAGTGTTAAAGTTCCAACTTTTGTTCCTGTTTCTATCGGTGCAGGTATCGGTGTTTCAAATGTTGCACGAAATTCTATATCCATATTATTTTTATTCCTTGAAGTAATAAGGATTTTTTCATTAACACCTACGGCAACGGTATTTTTTGCACCAAACCAAACCGGCACATCCAAAACTTTGTCACCCTTGTTATAATACATAAAGTTTGAAAATTCTTTGAAGCCCCATTCAAGAAGAGCTTTCGAATCGGTAAATCTTGCATAGCTGGGATTTGCCCCCTTTATTCCGTTCACAATGGAAATAAGACGGCGTTCACCCCTTTTTGCAGAGGAGGAAAGTCCGTATCCGCCCTTTGTAGTATGACCGGTTTTAAGCCCGTCGGCAGATGGCATAATCCAAAGAAGTTTATTACGGTTATCCTTGTTTCCCGTTAAATCCTTTTTATATAAAAATTCCTTTTCCCCGAAATAATGATAAAATTCCGGAAAATCCTTTATTATACGGCGGGAAAGTATTGCCAAATCTCGTGTTGACATAAGATGTTTTTTATCATACCAACCGGAGGCATTTTCAATATTTGTGTTTGTTAAGCCCAATTCTTTGCTTAAAGCATTAAGTTCCTTTACAAAATCATCTTCACTGCCACTGATGTTTTCGGCCACAACTATGGTCGCATCGTTTCCGCTGTTGACAATGATACCGCGGATTAAATCTTCAAGTCTTACCGTTTCCCCATATTCAAGGAACATTGTAGAGCCGGAGTTCGCATTCATTGCCTTTGCCTTTTTCCAGGCTTCCTCTCCGACCTTAAATTCACTATCAAGCGAATATTTATTATTTTTTATAAGGGAAAAAATTTTATATATTGTTAAAAGTTTGCTCATAGATGAAGGAGGAACCGCAGTATCTGCATTTTTTTCATATAAAACCTGTCCGCTGTCGTAATCCATAAGTATTGCATAAGGTGCCCTTAAATCAGGATTTGCGGATTTTACATTTGTGTTAATTGAAAATGATAATATCAAAAGTAGCAATGTAATTTTTTTCAATTTTATCTCCTTTTACTTTCTTTTTATATATTATTACAAAAATTCAAAAATAATAGCAATGATAAATTTAAAAATTTAATCTTGCTATTCATTTAAAATTTGTTAAAATGAGAAAATAAAAATTTAAGTATGAGTAATTTTATGGCAAATGAAGAAGTAAAATATAAGGTATTGGCAAGAAAATACAGATCAAGCACTTTTGATGAGCTTATCGGACAGGATGTTTTGGTAAAAACCCTTACCAATGCAATAAATACCAACAGACTTGCTCATGCGTATATATTTACAGGTATTCGCGGGGTTGGTAAAACCTCTACTGCCAGAATCTTTGCAAAGGCTTTAAACTGTCTTGGGGCGGATGGAAAGGCTACCGGTCCGCAAACAAAACCTTGCGGTGTATGTGAAAATTGTCGTGCGATTGCCGAAGACAGGCACATTGACGTTATTGAAATGGACGCGGCATCAAATACCGGTGTTGATGATATAAGGGAAATTATTGACGGCGTTCAATATAAACCTTCGTCTGCAAGATACAAAGTTTATATAATTGACGAAGTGCATATGCTTTCAAAAAATGCTTTTAATGCTCTTCTTAAAACTTTGGAGGAACCGCCTCCTTATGTAATTTTCATATTTGCGACAACGGAAATAAGGAAAGTTCCGGCAACGGTTTTGTCCCGTTGTCAACGTTTTGATTTAAGAAGGGTTGATATTGAAACTCTTTCAAATCATTTTAAACATGTTTGCGAATTGGAAAATGTGAAAATCGATGATGATTCAATTAACATTATCGCAAAAACCGCGGACGGTTCGGTTCGTGACGGTATGAGCTTTTTGGATCAGGTAATTTCGAATTGCGAAGGTGAAATTACGGTTGATAAAGTTTCAAAGATTTTGGGACTTGCCTCAAAGGGAATAATTTTTGAACTTTATGACGCAATTTTGACAGCAGATATTCAGCATGCCGTGGAAATTATTGATAAACAATACGATTTGGGTGTGGATCCGGTTTTGATTTTGACCGATTTATTGGAAATTACCCATTATATTACAAGGGTAAAGATAACTCCTTCATCAGTATCGCTTATCCCTGTGCCACCGGCAGAGCAGGAAAAGATTTCGCAAATGTCAAAGGATTTAAGTATCGCAACCCTTTCCCGTATTTGGCAAATGCTTTTGAAGGGATTTGATGAGATGAGCCGTGTTCCGAATGTTCTTTCCGCAATGGAAATGATTATTATCCGGCTTTCATACGTAGGTATGATGCCAAGTCCGGCGGACATACTTAACAAAATTGAAAATCAAACTTCAACAGAAGTTCAAAAAAAAAATAACTAATCTTACAAATACGGCAACTTTGTTTGAGGAAGAGCAAAGTGTCACAGATGTGTCGACTCTGTCTATTGAAAGTATAGTTGATATTTTGAAGGAAAAGAAAAACTTCCTTCTTTCCCAAGATGTGGAACGGTATGTACGTTTTGTATCATTTGACAAGGGTGTGTTGCTTATAAACTTTGATACCGGGTATCCGAGGGAGCTTCTTAAAAACCTTAATACCTTTTTTGCAAATGCGAAATATAATATAAAGGTTGAACATTCGGATAATCCCGGTGAGGATACTATTTATAAGAAAAAACAGGATTTCTTTAATGCTCAGATTGCAGAAATTTCCGATAATCCTATTTTTAAAGAAATTTTGCGGAATTTTAAAAATTCTTATGTTGCAAAAATAGAAGAAATGTAGTATTATTCTCATATTATCAAACATAAAAAAGGAGATTGTTATGGTTAATTTAAATGATTTAGTTGCTCAGGCACAAGCTATGCAAAACAAAGTTAAAATTGCACAGGTCGAACTTGCAAAACAAGAAGTTGTCGGTCAAGCAGGCGGTGGTTTGGTAAAAATCACAATGACTTGCACAAAAAATATTCATAAGTGCAGTATTGATAAATCTTTGCTTAAAGAAGAAGAAAAGGAAACTTTGGAAGATTTGATTATTGCTGCGTATAATAATGCAAAGGATCAGGCAGATGAAATTTCAACTGCGACTATGGAAGAAGCGACAAGCGGACTTCAACTTCCAGAGGGTGTTGATTTGCCTATGTAATTAGGGTGCTTAAAAAACTCATCCCCCTTTTTTATAAGGGGGATTTTTTTATGACTAGTATGGCTTTTTACCTTGATAAATTTTACCCGGTGTATAATTATAATCTATTACTATGGCATTATATATATTATCATAAGCACCCGATTCATATTGAGTCCAGTTATGTTGTCTTATAACCTTATTTGTAGGATCAATTTCAGCATAACCTTTTGGCGGAAACAGAGATGCCCTTATTGTGCAAGGGAAAGTCTTGCAATCACCCTTAAGGAAGTCTCTACTTTGAAATTCTTTAGTCATTGCTACTGTAGGTGATGTTCCGAAGTTACCAAAGTCAGTATCTGGGCCGGGATCTCCTGTATATAAACTAATGTTTCTGACAAGGAAACCTTCCTCGTAAAGATCTCCCCTCATATATCTGTTATCTATAAAGGATTCAATATTCACCCATTCAACATTATAGTTGTTTAATATACCTTTGTCAGAATCTATGTAATCGGAAATAGTAACAGCCACAAACACTTGTCCGCATTTTGTAGAACCCGGATCGGACCATTGGTAATCAGGGCAAGCTTTACAAGCAGCGGATGAGGTAGCACCAGTTACATCGGAGTAGGTGCCAGCAGGGCAGTTTTTACAAGCAGATACAGATGTTGCATTGTAAGAATCCAAATATGTGCCGGCCGGACACTGCGAACAACTTGTTGCTCCTCCCGTTGAGTAAGTCCCCGGTAAGCATGACTTACAACCGACTTGTCCGGAAATATCTTGGTATGTGCCCGCATCACAGGGAAGGCACCTGCTTCCGCCAAACGGAATATATGTTCCCGGGTTACATTGTTGACAAAGGTAAACTTGGGCTCCTGTGCCGGTAGCAATGGCGAGAGAGCCTGCCAGTGTTAAGTATTTTA
>CAZHAL010000036.1:0-8758 GCA_964530355.1 uncultured Bacteroidales bacterium
TATTTTTTTATGTCTTTGTCTTTTTGTAAGACCTCTTTTAACACGTGCCATTTTTATTTGCTCCTTTATTTCATACCGTAAGGCATTAGTCTTTCAACGATTTTTTTATCACGATTCTCTAAATATTGTCCGTGAACAGCTTCTGTAAGAGAACGAGAAGATTTACGACGCATAAAGTGGTTATGACCAGCTCTGCTTGTTTTAACCTTACCATTTGCGGAAAGGCGGAACCTTAATTTAAAGGCACTTTTGGTTTTAAGTTTTGGCATTTTAACTCCTTTTATTTTTAAGTTAATATAGCAGACAGGCAGCCAATTCAAAGCCCGTTCTACCGTTGATTTGATAAAATATATAGCATTTATTTCCAAAAATCAAGTATTTTCTTATGTTTTTGTTTAAAATAAAAATCCCCCTTCAAAGAAAGGGGATTCCGTTAAAACATTGTTTATTCTTCCAACTCGCTTATACTGTCGGTGCAATTTTCAAGGACACCAATCAAATCTTGGATTTCGGCAAGGTTTGATGCACTCAAAGTCATTCCGGCAAATCCTGTTGATGTTCCGATACCTGATGTAATGGTAGAGGTAAGCTTCATTTTATTACCATCAACATTATCAGAAGTATTCCCGATAACATTTGTAGCGATGGAAGCACCGCTTGCCGCCGCTCCGACCATACCTGTAACACCACTTGCGGTTGCAAGACCTTTTATCGTTTTTATACGTTTATCTTGCTTTGAAAGAAGTGAACATTCTCTCACAATATTCTCATACTTTTCAAAAGGTTTATTATTGTTAATACTCTGTCCCTCCTTTATATAACTTAATTCATTTTGCAGTTTGTTTGACGCTTCAGCACACTTATCCATCTGAGAAGAAAGTTTATTTATTTTTTCAATGGAAATAAAACTCGTAATTGCAGATGCCATATTTGTAGCAGCAGCAGTTCCGGAAAGAGCAATTTCCGCAATATTCGTATTTGATAATTTTTTATTTTTATCATCCGTTTTATCTTCGCTGTTTGTTGCCTCTTTTCTTTCTTTTATAGTTTCAACAACATTTAAAGCAGTTCCTGCCGCACCGGCCGCAGTTGCAACTCCGGCTGTGGTAGTCGAAGCTATCAATAAACTCTTTATATCGCTGTAATAGGACTTAAAATCACAGGTTTCTTTTACCTTTGTAAGTGTATCACTTGAAATTAAATCTGATATAGGCTTTATATTTAATGTTATATAATCACCTGTGGATATATAATTTCCTTGTATTCTATTAAATTTATATGTATAAAGCTGTACCTGAGAGCCTTCGTAAATATCATCTTTGGGGATAACAATTTCTTCTGGAGCTTGAATACATACATCATTAACTATTACATTTTGAGGTCGTGGATTTATAACAGTTCCGCCTTTTATTTCAACATTTCCAAATCTTTTAAAACATATTATAGAATCTAAAAAATTAGAATAAGCACTTTCATAAATAAAATCTTCTATTAAAACATTAGTTCCAGGATAAACATCTTTAGAATGATATTTGAAAATTTGTTCAGAAATAACTTCCGTATCTTGTTTAATGGACATTTCTTCTAATGTAGGTATATTTGAGACACTTTTAGGTACGCTGTTTGATGATGTTGACATATTTCTTTTTCTATTTGACTTTGCCTCAACCGAATTTGCAGATAGTGCAATCATTAACATAGCCAAAGAAAATTTTAAGATTTTAGAAGTGTAAGTATTTGAATTTACGAGGTTATTTACCCCCCCCCACAGGGTGTTTTTTAATCATAGTAATACTCCTTTTGTTAGTTATTAACCTGTTTCATAATATCATAAATTGGGAATATATGCAAGAGGGAAAAGTGAGGATATAGAAATTTTTTTTACTTATATAAACTATCCCTTAAAATCCAAACCTATATCATTGAAAAATTCCGGTGTCTCCCGCCAATTTTCCTTAACCTTTACATACAAAAATAAATTGACCTTTTTGCCACCTAAAATTGCGGACATTTCCTGCCTTGCCTTTGTCCCAATAATTTTTATTTTGGAACCCTTTTCACCAAGTATTATTGCCTTGTGATTTTCCTCACTTGTATAAATAGTTTGATTTACGGTAAAGGCATTTTTCCCTTCCTCTATACTATCGGTTTTCACAGCGATGGAATAGGGTAGTTCCTGATGCAAATACTCATAAATTTTCTCTCTTGTAATTTCGGCAAGATGTAATGATAAAGGCAGATCTGTTTTCATCCCCTCATCAAAATACCAAGGAGATTCCGGCATCTGACTTTTTACCCACTTTATCAAATCTTCCACCCCGTCATTTTGAAGGGCGGAAATCATAAATACCTCGGCAAATAAATCAGGTGCATATTTCATTATTTCCATAGTCAATTTTAACAAATCTTCTTTTTCAATCAAATCAACTTTGTTAAACACAAGGGCAATAGGAGTTTTTATAGTTTTAAGTTTTTCAATAACTACATTAAAAGTTTTTGTAATCCCCTTTGTCGCATCAAGCAAAAATATCACGGCATCGCTGTCATTCATCGCACTCCAAGCAGCCGATACCATAGCCTTATCAAACTTTCCCTTCGGATTGAAAATTCCCGGTGTATCAATAAAAATCATCTGAGTATCGCCGGAATTCTTAATACCCTTTATTTGATTACGTGTAGTTTGCACCTTATGCGAAGTAATAGAAATTTTTGATGCAAGTATAGTATTCATAAGAGTTGACTTACCGCTGTTCGTAGCACCGATAAGCGCGACAAAACCGCATTTTTTAATGCTCATTGTTTGCACTCCTTATCATTTCTAATTTTGTATTATCTATATATCCGTCCAGTTCATAAAGTATACCATAGTGTCGCCATACATTAAGTATGACATCAGCACCTTCACCGGCAAGAATTTTATCAATTTCTTCTTGCACTCTTTGCCTTGAAATACTTTTTCTTGCCTTATGAAGTTTTGATATGGATACTTCTAAACTGCGTCTGTCAAAATTCTTGTGGAAATAAAGACTGCAAAATCTGAAATATCTGAATACCCTAAGCGGATCAAAGTAAATACTTTTCTTCGGATGAATAATAAATTTTAAAACACCTTTTTTCAAATCTTCCAAACCTGTTCCTAAATCAATTATTCGTCCGGTCCTGTCTACATAAAGTGCATTTACCGTAAAATCACGTCTGTTATAATCATCTGCGATTCTGGTTGAATATTCAATGGTAGGGAATCTTGATCCGTTTTTATAACAATCCTTTCTGAATGTTGTAATATCAATTTTAGTATTATCAATATTCGCAGTCACACATCCGAATTTCAATCCCTTTAAATCAACGGGAATATTATTATTTTTAAGTATTTCCACAACCTCATCTGGTTTTGTAGTAGTTGCAAAATCAAAATCAGTTGATTCAATTCCTAACAAAGCATTACGCACAGCCCCGCCGACAACATAAATTTTTCTGTTGTTACTTTCAAACAAATCAAATAATTTAATCACCGCCGGATTTTTTAAAAAATTAAATTCCACAATATCACCTTGCACTTTTTTTGATTTTAGTATAACATACTTTACGGGTAAGTAAAATGATTTTATTAAAAAAATATATAATAAGTTTTTTATTTATATTTAGTGGGGTAATTTTTATTACACCGACCCTTGCCGCTACAAAAAACACAAAATCCCTTGAAAAGATAAATAAACAGATTGAGGAAAAAAAGAAGGAGGCAAAGGCCTTAGAAGCCCAAAGCAAAAAACTTCAAACCGAAATAACACAAACCCAAAATAAAATGGTTCAAATCGCCAACAATGTGAAAAAATATGAACGACAATTAAATGAATATGATAAACAGTTGGTAAATCTTCAATCAAGGGAAAAAACATTAAATAAAAAAATTGAAAATAATAATCAGGAACTGATTAAAATAATTGCAATTTTCGAAAATATATCCTCTACGCCAAAGGGATATTTGATAATTTCCCCGTCAAAAGTAGATACTATTTTCCAAAGCTCGCTTCTTCTTAAAAGCGTTGTTGATAACCTTAACAAATCGCGCATGGAATTTGCCCGTGATTTAGATGATCTTATTAAATTAAAGGGTGATATTGTAAAGGCGAAATTATCCATTTACTCCCTTAATAATAAAGTGAAGGGGGAAAAGGATAAAATTGCAGGTTTGATAAAATCCAAACAATCATCATATAAAAAACTTACCAACCAAAATTTACAAAAACAGGCGGAAATAAAAAAACTTATCTCTGAATCCAAAACTATTGAAGAGTTTTTGAAAAAAGCAGAAAACTTACGTAAAAAAAATATTGCAAAAAATACGAAAAAAACAACCCCGAAATCAACCGGCAAAGTTGTGCTTCCTATAACCGGAAATATAACAACATATTTCGGTGATAAAAAAGTCGGTGGTGTTAAATCAAAGGGTATTTATATGACTGCACGCTCAGGTTCCCAAGTCATATCTCCTACCGATGCGGAGGTAGTTTTTGCCGGTGCCTTTTACGGATATAACAACTTACTTATCCTTCACACATCGGATAATCACTATTTAATTATGGGTGGAATGAACGAAGTTTTTGCAAACGAAGGTCAAACTCTTCTTGCCGGCGAACCTGTTGGTCAAATGGGAAATGGCGAGTTTTATATTGAACTTCGCGACAATACAACCCCGATAAACCCGCTTAATTATTTTAAAATTTAAAACTTTGACATTTATGTAAAATAAAATTAAACTATAAAGAAATTAAAAGGAGTATATGAAAATGGCAACAGAAAAAAAATCATCAATTACAAAATTATTCACAATCCTTGCATTCGCATTTTTGCTATGTTCTATTGTGATATTTCAAATATCAACTTCTAATGTCATAGGGGCAAAGGAAGCAAATATAACAAAGAAAGATGCAAAGGACGATGACGTTTACGAATATCTTGAAATGTTCGGCAAGGCTTTTGAAATTACAAAGGCAAGATATGTCGATGACGTTACAAATAAACAATTAATCGAGGCGGCAATCGACGGAATGCTTTCCAAACTTGACCCTCACTCATCTTTCTTAAACAAAGAAGATTTTAATGATATGACAGAACAAACAACCGGAGAATTCGGCGGACTTGGTATAGAGGTTACAATGGATAACGGCTTGGTAAAGGTCATCTCCCCTATTGATGATACACCTGCATTCAAAGCCGGTTTGGAACCTGGCGATTTGATTACTCATATTGACGATGTTCAAGTCCAGGGACTGACTCTTCAAGAAGCGGTAAAAAAGATGAAGGGTAAAGTCGGAACAAAGGTAAAGTTGAAAATTTTCCGTGAAGGTAAAGAACCTTTTGATGTTACTTTGACCCGTGCGATTATAAAGGTTGATGCCGTAAAATCTAAACTGAAAGCAGATGACACGGTTGTATATCTCCGCCTTTCAACATTTAATGAAAACACATATAAGGAGCTTGAAAAAGCAATCAAAAAATTTGATAACGAAAAGGTTGTCGGTTACATTTTGGATTTACGAAATAATACAGGCGGTCTTCTTGACCAAGCGGTAAAGGTTTCCGATGCTTTTCTTCAAGAAGGCGAAATAGTGTCAATTATGTCCCGCCAGGATAATGGAAACAGAGTTTTCTTTGCTTCCGAGGGCGATTTGATTGACAACAAACCTTTGGTTGTAATTATAAACGGTGCGTCAGCATCTGCCTCTGAAATTGTTGCTGGTGCCCTCCAAGATCATCGCCGTGCTGTTTTAATCGGAACAAAATCTTATGGAAAGGGTTCTGTGCAAACTTTAATACCTATGAATGATACAGCCCTTAAAATTACAACTGCAAGATATTATACCCCAAGCGGTCGTTCCATACAGGCGGAAGGCATTACCCCTGATATAGAAGTCAATCGTGCTAAGTTGGAGGAGTTTAAGGAAAACCGTATGTTTGCAGAGGAAACTCTTACAAACGCCCTTAAAAACGATACAAAGGATAAAACCAAAACCGATACTAAAAAATCAGAGCGTGAAAAGACAGAGGATGAACGTGATGCAAACGATTATCAACTTCTTCGTGCAATAGATATGGTAAAGGGTTTGGCAGTATACGAAAATAAAAACTTCACCAAACCAAAAATAAAGGTGGAAGAAAAAAGTAATAAAAAGGCCAAATAATGAATAAAACTTTGTGTCTTTTCGCCGGTTATGATAGGGACGGAATTATTGATGATTACGTCCTTTATTCCATAAAACAATTTTCGAAAATCAGTGATGTGTATTATTTTGCGGATTGTGAAATGAAAGATGAGGAGATGCAAAGACTGGCGCCACACGTTAAGGATGCTTTCGCCCGCCGCCACAAAAAATATGATTTCGGTTCATGGTCAGAGTTAATAAAAACACTTGGTTGGGATACCATCTGTAAATATGAAAATTTAATACTTGTAAACGATTCTGTGTATGGCCCGTTTTATGATATAAAGAAAATCACAACAGATTTTGAAAAAAGCTGTTGTGATTTTTACGGATTCACCTCAAATCCGAAAAGACGCACTTATCATATACAATCATACTTCTTTATTTTTAAACATAACATAATTACAAATAAAAATTTTCAAAATTTTTTCAATAACATAAAACAACTTTCCAATAAAGTTGATATTATAAAATTATATGAAAAGGGTCTTTCAAACCTTTTGTATAAAGAAGGCTTTAAATCCGATACCTTTATAAAAAATTGCGATTGTTATTTTCCGAACAAAATAATAAAGCAAAACGGCTTTTTTATAAAGGTCAGTTTATTTACACAGCAAACGTCAAATGAGGATATGACATACTTTTTTGATAACTTCAAATCGCAATATAAAAACTATGATATAAATCTTATCCTTAATCATCTAAAAAGGATGCATGTAAATATTGATGATGTAATGAAAAACAGTGTATTAAGAATACGAAATTATAAAACATTAAAGGGTATAAAAAATACATTTAAAACTTATCCGACATTTACCCATTACCCGATTTATATTGTATTAAATTGTTATACATTTATTTATCATTTAATATTAAAACGCTATATAATAAAACCATATAAATCAATAAGAAAACATTTATTCAAAAAATATTAAGAATTATTATGCATAAGTGTTGCGGATAAAAACTCATCAATTTCGCCGTCCATTACCGCACCTACATTTGAACTTTCAAAACCGGAACGCAAATCCTTTACCATTTGATACGGTTGCATAACATAGGAGCGTATTTGCGAACCCCAACCTATTTCCGATTTTGTGGAATTAATCTTATCCGCCTCCTCCTGTCGTCTTTGAAGTTCCAAATTATAAAGTCGGGATTTCAACATACTCATCGCAATTTCTTTGTTTTTAAATTGTGAACGCTCGTTTTGGCATTGCACAACAACACCGGTCGGAATGTGCGTGATTCGAACGGCACTGTCGGTTTTATTTATGTGTTGACCGCCGGCACCACTTGCACGATAAGTATCAATACGCAAATCTTTATCAAATATTTCTATTTCAATTTTATCATCAACAATAGGATACACCCAAACAGAGGCAAAGCTGGTGTGCCGTCTTGCACTGCTGTCAAACGGAGATATTCGGACAAGCCTGTGAATACCGCTTTCTCCCTTTAACCAACCGTAAACATTGCGCCCGTCTATTTGAAGGGTCGCAGATTTTATTCCTGCCTCATCCCCCTCATGCTCTTCAATCAAAGAAACCTTGTAATTATGCTTTTCCGCCCATCGTAAATACATACGAAGAAGCATCTGCGCCCAATCACAAGCCTCCGTTCCGCCGGCACCACTGTGTATTTCAAGATATGCGGAGTTGCTGTCCGCCTCACCGTTTAACATTAAATCCAATTTTTCCTTTGAAAGTTTTTCCAAAAACTCCGAAAGAGATTTTTCGACATCCACAATCGTTCCTTCATCATTTTCCGATACTGCTATTTGATAAAGCTCTTTTAAATCGGAAAACTCCGTATCAATATTTTGTAAAAATTTTATCTTATTATCAATTTCCGATTTCTGAGTTAAAATCCGCTGGGCATTATCCTTGTCATTCCAAAGGTCCGTCGCATTTGCCTTCTCATCTAAATCCCGTTGCAAATCAAGAAGGGATGAAAGGTCAAAGACACCTCCTTATATCAGAAATAATTTCCTCTATTTGAGATAAAAGATTTTCCTGCATATCTACTCCAAACTTACGCAATCATTAACATAGTTATAAATTTTTTTCAATCTGTTTACATCAGTTGCGGATAACTTTATTACATTATTATTGTTAAGCATCAATACAAGACACGCATTATTAGTATCCTTTATAATAAATGTATCCCCATTTTCCAAGTTTGAAAGAGTATTGTAAATAGTTGAATCGTTAATGCTTCTTGCTCCAAGAGCATTCGCAATGGTTTGATCCAAAGTATCCTGAGTCAAATACGTTCCCAAATCCCCGTTTTTAATAATGTTTGTAAGTCTTGCCCTTGCATTATTAAGGTTAGGTATGTTTTCAATAAGGAATATATTTTTAACATCATATACATTATATAATTGAGGCGATGTCACACCGAATTTTGAATTATCCGTTTTTTTGGATGATGTATCTCTGCTGATAATAACGGAATCATCCCAACCCATATTTTTATAAAATTGAGCAACTGTTTTACCGGCAAGCGTATTTGTATATATCGCTTGTGTAGGTTGTGAAGTAATCGTGCCTGTA
>CAZHAL010000037.1:0-8706 GCA_964530355.1 uncultured Bacteroidales bacterium
CTGAAAACTTATTTAATGCGGATGAAATAATCCTATTTGATGTGCAAAAATATGTGTATAACCCGGCTTTTTCACGCAATTTCTATTTTTATGAACTTAAAAATTATAAGGGTTTGAAGTAATGTTTAAACGATTTTTAAAGTTTGGTTTGGTAGGCGGTCTTGGGACAATAGTCAACCTTATCGTATTCATTATGCTTTCATTTGCAGGTGTTCATCCTTTGATAAGTGCGACAGTATCATTTATAATCGCGGCAACATTTAATTATATATTAAATTCCTTTTGGGTGTTCAAAGACAGAGGGCACAAATGCACCAAAATTTTATGGGTAAAGTTTATGTGTGTATCCGTGTTTTCCCTTTGCATAAACTTGATTGTGCTTTTTATTATGGAAAAATACATTATGCCAAAGATGATGAAATGGTGGGTTGTGGAAAAAATAATACTGATTACAACCGAAATTTTGGAGGCAAAAAGTATCTCTGACATAATTACCCTTTACTCACAGGCGGTAGGTATTGCCTGCTCTATGATTTTCAATTTTATTGGAAATAATTGTATAACATTTAAGGAGGAAAAATGAAAAAATTATTTATAATATTTAATTTAATATTTTGGTTTTCATTTAAAAATGCGTTTGCCAGTGCAGTTGTTGATAATACAAGAAAATATTTGGAACAAAATCAACTATATGAATTATATAAGCAAAAAGTTGAAGATTTAAGAAATAATAATAAATATGGTGGAGCCAAAGATTTCAAAAAAAGAGTTAAATCTACTATAGATTCTCCTTTAAATGATGAATATAAAAATGCGTATTTAAAGCATTTATTAAATTCTAATTATTTTCCAGATAATGAAATTAAAATGAATTATGCTATACGTTACGATACAAACGGAACTATAAAATATTTAGAGTCTTTACCTGAAAGAAATTTATCTCAGGATTTTCAACTTTTGGTATTATATCATATATATATGCCTGAAAAAATAGGAACTACGGATTTTAAAAATATTGCAGAAAAATTAAACTCTGAATTATTGGAATATTTTGAAGCTGATAAGTGGCAATCTTCTTGGCGAAAAGAAGAATATGCCGAACAAGTTAAAAATGATTATCAGGCTTGCTATGCTGATATAAACTGTTTTTTTGAAATAATACCTTATTGGCAAACTTGGGGTATTGGTTTTAAAACTTACATTCCTTGTGATGTGGCACAAAAGTATAAAAAAGTTGCATATCTTGATGAGGCAGGTGGTGGAAGTGGGACAACTGCTTTTTTAACTTCTGATTGTGATTTATATGAAAAATATAAATACAGCAAAGAATTACAAGATTACATTAATTTAATCAGTGGAGAAAAAACGGACGATTCTGATGGAACTATCAGATATGTATATTATGCCTTATCCAGATATAACGATTTGATAAATCAATATCAACCAAATTTTGATAAAAAAGAATTAGAAGATAATACAGATTTTCCATATACAGAATGGTCCATATTATCATATCGCAATTTTAAAAAATTTAATGAGGTTTTAAATTTCGGTATAGGGTATAAAAAGGCTGTTGATATGCTTACCAAACATTATATGGATGCCTTTGGTGTTGATGAAAAAAAGGCCAGAAATACAGCTTTGCACACTTTATTTTTACCATCAGACGGTTATTGGAAAAGAATAAAACCTGATGATTTATATTATATGTTATTATCCGGAAAGGATTGGGATGAAATAAAAAAAGTAAACAACCCTTCTGTTGAAGATTATTCCAGCCTTATAAAATACAGTATCGCCTATCCTAAAAATATTGAAAAAATTATTGATGAGGGGACAAGGGATAACAGAGTTAATCTTGAATTAGGAGACGAACAAAATAAAACTCCTTTGATGATTGCTTCCCAATACGGATATTTGGATACCGTAAAATTGTTAATACAAAACGGTGCCAGAGTTAATTTACAAACAAAAGATTCTGATTCCGATTGTGGAGGAGATTATGATTATTATTACCCTTATTGTATAAATAATGATAAAAGAACCGCTTTAATGTATGCTTTACAAGGAGGGCATTATGAAGTTGCAAAATATTTAATTGAAAACGGTGCTGATGTATCGTTAAAGGATTCAAAGGGAAATACGGCTTATTATTATATGTTAGGAGAAGCTCCATATTATGACCCTAATAAAATGGCACCAATTCATTCAGGATTTGCTATTATGAGAGATAAAAAAGGGGTAAGTTTATTTTCCGATGAACAAATTGAGGAATTAACACCTTTACTTAAAACTGATAATATAACACTTAAGGAGGAAAAATGAAAAAATTATTTATACTTTTACTTTTATCAGGATGTTGTTCCACTGAAAAATACGAAGCTTTGTTAAACAGCAGAATAGGTATCAGTGAAACAGAGTTAATAAAACAAATCGGAAATCCGGTATCAAAACATAAAACAAAAGAAATCCTTTCCCTTCAATATTACACTCAAAGACATAATAAGTATGAAAAGAGATCGTGCACAACTCATTACTTTATAAAAGATAATAAAGTTGACAGTTGGACGCATAAAGGAAACGATTGTTGCATATCTTGCTTCTAATTATTTTCTAGAAATTCCTTATAATCTTTGCCGTTTATAAGGAATTGTGTTGCATAGGCGGTTTTGCCTGTGTAAGAATAAACTATTTCAAATGTCATATCTTTTTTATTTTTGGAAAAAAATAAATTTTCTAACTTCTCATCATATTTTTCCGGAATATAAAAGAAATTTTCACAACTGCTATATATTTTCTTTTGGCAGAAGGCATCTTTGTTTAAATAATCGCAATTATTATGTTCACACTTTGCTTTTTCCCAATCAATTTCATAATAAACATAATGATTGGAAAGAAAATCATTTGTAAATAACCCTTTGACAGGCAAAGTTACAAACTGCCTGTTTGTTTTTTGATATTCAAAATACCCAACCCAAATGATAAAAAATAATAAAGGTATACTTAAAAATATTGCCTGTAATTTCTTCCTCATTTAAAAACCTCCATCTTTTTAACTTTGGTTAAAGTTTTCTTTAACATATAAATAAAAAGAAGTATCAGCAAGCCCCCTATAACAAAACCTATACCGGAAGTAAGTATATGGTAATTGTTTGATACAAAATATATGAAAGTGTAGGTTTCTATTAAAATTGCATTAAGTTTAAATGATGCTATATCCTGCTTTTTTACAGCTATAAGCATTTGGATAGCAAGGAATCCGTATATAAAGATATTTGCGAGCATTTTTACAAAAAATGAAACATTATTGCTAAAAGTATTTGCCAAAGCCCAATAACTTCCTAAAAATAATGTTATAAAATATGCGGACAGCATTGTTATTTTTGCAAAAGCACCGGGTATCAAGGTAAATTTTTTATATCTTTCATCCAAAAGTTTAGCAATATAACTTAGCAAAGAAAGACCTATCGTTGTTAAAACGACCGCATAGAAATGGTCCTCTAAATAATCAAAAAAGTCCCGTATCAGTTGAGTATCAAATAAAGAACTTAATAAAAAAAGTAACCAATAATAGTTGGTAAGCAATGAACGACTGTATAAAATAAACGGAAAAATAAGCAAGCTCCATGTAAGTGTAAACGAAAACCAAGTTCCGCTTAAATTATAAACTTGTGCGATTAAACCTATTGTCGCACCGGTCATTAAACTTGATAAAATAATGAAAAGCTCTTTTTTAAAGGTGTTTTTGTTTATAATGCTTTTATATAACATATAAATAAAGTAGGCAAAAATTGCAAAATCGCCGATCAATTTTACGGATGTTGAAACCCTATCTATATTGGAAACAATCATCATACATATACCTAAACCGATAAAAAAGCCGGCTATAATATAAGTTGTTTTCAAAAAAAAGTTATTATTACTTTTACGCTCAAAGGAAAGGATTTTTTCACCCTGTTGTTTGGTGATGACTTTGTTATCCACCCATTTTTTTACTTTGTTTGATAAATTCATATTGTGATTCCTATTGTTTAAGAATAGAGGATTTTATTATTAACCCCGCGTTTATATTTGGCTGGGGTAAATGGATTGTCTGCTCGGTTCCTCGCATTCATCTTGTCAATTTGCTTCGCAACCGGCAAAGCTTTTGCCTATTGACTGCGATTCCGAACCACTTTGTGGTTCAAATCCTTCTTAACCCCGCGTTTATACTTGGCTGGGGTAAATGGATTCGAACCACTGTTAACAGAGCCAGAATCTGTTGTCCTACCACTAGACGATACCCCAAAATCTTCTTCATTATATAATGACTTGATTTTAAATCAATAAAAATATAGTTTGACTTAGGCTTTTTCATAAAGTAGAATCTTTGTAGAACAAATTAGGAAAGCTGAGTTATGAATATTATTGATAATGAAAAGAATTTGCCGGAATGGCTTACCAAACTTAATCCCGAACAAAGGGAGGCGGTAGAAACTACCGACGGGCCGTTGCTTGTCCTTTCCGGTGCAGGAACGGGAAAAACCCGCGTGCTTACCTCTCGTATTGCATATATTATATATAAACAGCGGGCTTTGCCATGGCAAATTTTGGCTGTGACTTTTACGAATAAGGCGGCAAATGAAATGAAAAGCCGGGTTAAATCCATTATTGGGGAAAGTGCGGACAGTCTTTGGATTGGAACTTTCCACTCTATCGGGCTTAGGATTGTAAAGCGATATTACGAGCTTGTCGGACTTAAAAACAATTTTATTATTTTTGATGACGGGGATCAAAAAATCCTTGTGAAAAAAGTGATGGAGGAGTTGCATATAGATACTAAGCAATGGACCCCTGCTTATGTAGCGGAAGTTATTTGCCGGTTAAAAGATAAGGGATATTATTTCGATGATGAAAAAATAACTATGAATGATGTTGATACCATTAACGGGCGTTTATTGGAGATATATAAAAATTATCAAAAGAAATTAAAAGAACTTAATGCCGTGGATTTCGGGGATTTACTTTTATATCCGCTTATGATTTTTGAGAAAAATCCGGCTATTTTGGAGGAATTTCAAAATAAATTCAGATATATTCTTGTTGATGAGTATCAAGATACCAACGCGGTGCAGGACAAACTTTTGAAACTTCTTTCACAAAAACATAAAAATATTTGCTGTGTCGGGGATGATGATCAATCCATTTATTCGTGGCGTGGTGCCGAAATTGAAAATATACTTCGCTTTTCACAGGATTTTGAAAATGCTAAGGTAATAAGGCTTGAAACAAATTATCGTTCCACAACGCATATACTTAATGTCGCATCGGCGTTGATTGCCCAAAATAAAGACAGGCTTGGAAAACAACTTCGCCCTTGTAACGCCGTATTGGAAGAAGATTCTAAAAAAGTTCAAATACATGGTGTTTGGGACGGAAATGAGGAAGCAAGGAATATTGTTGATGAAATTGAATATTATCAAAGAAAAGGTTATTCGCTTTCACAAATGGCCGTGCTTGTAAGAGCAGGGTATCAAACAAGACTTTTTGAAGAATCTTTCATAAGAGCCGGGATTTCATATAAAATTATCGGCGGACTTCGATTCTATGAACGACAGGAAATAAAGGATATTATTGCTTATTTAAGGTTGCTTGTGTATCCGCAGGATAATCTTTCGTTTGAAAGGATTATAAATGTTCCGAAACGAGGAATAGGGGACAAGACACTTCAAAACATAAATATGTATGCAAGAAATACCGGCATACCTCTTATAGAAGCGGCGGAGGAAATGTTAAACAGCGGTAAAATAACCGGAAAAGCCGGCCTTAATATGCAACAATTTATTGAGGATTTTCATAAATGGAGAAATATTTATAACGGAAACTCCACCGATCTTTTCGATAATAAGGTAACGGAACATTACCAGCTTGTCGAAATGATAGTAAGGGAATCCGGCTATATCGATATGTGGCGAAATTCGAAAAAGGCAGAAGCGGAGGCGAAACTTCAAAACATAAATGAATTTTTAGGTATTATAAAATCCGATTTTGAAACGATAAATGAGTTCCTTGAATACATAACTTTGTTTACGGAGCATAATGAGGCATCTGTCGAAAATCAGGATGCGGTTTCGTTGATGACTCTTCATGCGGCAAAGGGGTTGGAATTTGATATAGTATTTCTTCCGGGGTGGGAAATGGGAATATTTCCGAATGAAAAATCTACCTCTGAAAACAGCAGTTCTGTTGAGGAAGAAAGACGGCTTGCCTATGTCGGGATTACCCGTGCAAAGCAAATACTTGAAATTTATTATGCGGGAAGCAGGCAGGTATTCGGACAATGGCAACAAAATCTTCCTTCGATATTCCTTAATAACCTGCCGGAGGAAGATATTGAGCATACCAGCTTTTCAAATGCCTATATTTATAAATAATTAAAGCCCGAAATTTATTTTTTTCCTGATAATCGTAGGATTAAGTGTATCGGAGCCGGATTCTGTTTTCGTTAAATTGTTTAACGCTTTTTTCCATTCGTAAACAGCCTCTCTTTTTCTTCCGACAGTCCAATAAATATCACCAAGATGATCAGTAATAACCGCATTGTTCGGTTGCAGGTTCTTTGCATACTCTATCATCTTTAACGCATCTTCAAGCTTGCCAAGTTTGAAATATGCCCATCCGTAGGTATCAAGGTAATAAGGATTTAACGGTTCTATACCTATTACCTGTTCAGCAAGTTTGAAAGCATTTTCCAAATCAGTATCGTTTAAAAGTAAGAAATATGCATAATAGTTTAAAATCGCCGGATTTCGAGAACTTAAAGAAATAGATTTTTCCAAATCTTTTTTTGCTTCCGGTGTTTTCTTTAAAGTATCATTACAAATCGCACGTGAAAAATACAAATTGGATAAAGCTACTTTGTTATTATCATTTGCCTTACTTATACCATCGGAATAAATAGTAATTGCTTTTTTATAATCATCTTTTGATTTATAATAATCACCGAGTAATTGATATAGTTGTATACTTGCAGGATTCTTTTTAATCAAATTTTTCAAATCAGCCACGGCTTCAAATTGATGACCGGGATAATTCAATAATAAATTTATATAGTTAATTTCGTTTATTAAATAAAGGTAGTTATCTTCCGGTATAACTTTTGTTAAGGATTTATAATCATCAAAGCGATTATTTTTCTTATAAACCTCGGCCTTCATAATATACGCCATATATAAATCCGGGTCCAAAGCCAAAACCATATTTATATACATAAGGTATAAATCATAAGCCGACGGGAAAAGACTTATTATTATATTAGAAACGTCAAACACAGCCTTTGCCATACCTTTTTGCGGAGTGTCTATATAATGAGGATTGTAAGTATTATCCTCCAACGCCTTTAATAAAGATGTCGCCGATACGGAGTTAGGGGAATCTTTTATATATTTTGAAACTATATCTATTGCCTTTTGTTTGCGATTTTGTTTTAAATAAAAATTAACAATAGTTTCAATATCAAGAAGGGTAAGTTTTGTTTGCAAAGCCTCCTCATACAATTCTTCGGCGTAATCATTATCACCGGAAAGTTCGGCCTCTTCACCTAAATTCATTAAAACAATATGATCAAAAGCCGGGTTATTTATCTCTGTTTCCAATAAATCCATAGCTTCATCATTTTTATTTTGTGCCATTAAAACCCAGCTTTTTAATAACTTTATAAGAAAAGTATCTGACTTATTTTTTATACTGTTAAGCTGTTTATAAGCCGCATCATATTTCCCGTTTTTAAAATCAACATAGCTTAAATAGATAGAGGCAATCATATTTGAAGGATTCTTTTTAAGCTCCTCCGTTGCGGATTTTACAGCCTCCTTTTCATCACTTGATGCATTTATTATATATGATTTACCAAGGAAATCTTTTTCATTCTGGCGAACCGCTTCGTTATAAAATTTATTAAGGTTGAAATAATCGCCCATAATATCGGCACGAAAACTTGAAAGATAAAGGCCGTATTTATTATCCTTTAAATTTTCATCATTATAAGGTTTTGTTTTTTCATCAAATTTTACAGGATGTATAAAAAAACTTAATACCAAAAGAAGCAGTATTATGACAGCAACAGTCCTGCGAATATATTTTTTTAAACTTTTATTTTGCATAATTATTTCTTTCTGTTATTATTAATAAGGAAATTATAACATAAAAATTCAATTAAAAAAAGAGTAAATAATTGAAAAATTTTAATAAAAAAGATTTTGATAAATATATTGAAATTTTGCTTAAATGGCAAAAATCTATAAACCTTATAAGTCCCAATACCATCCCTTTGTTATGGGAGCGACATTTTGAGGATAGTCTTTCGTTATACGATTATGTAAAAAATAAAGAAAATATTTTTGATATAGGAAGTGGCGGCGGGTTTCCGGCACTTGTTTTAAGTATTGCAGGAATAAAAAATATTACCGTTGTAGAAAGTGATAAACGGAAATGTTTATTTTTAAATGAAATTAAAAGAGCTTATAACCTTGATGTAAAAATTATAAATGACAGAGTTGAAAATTTAACCTTTGAAAATAAAAACTGTATAATAGGAAGGGCTTTTGCACCGCTTGATAAATTTATAACCTTATGTTCCGGAATTATAAACAAAGACAGTGAGATGATTTTATTAAAAGGAACAAACATCAATAATGAAATAAAAGACTCACAAAAAGACTGGGATTT
>CAZHAL010000038.1:0-8471 GCA_964530355.1 uncultured Bacteroidales bacterium
ATCCGTATCATACACATAAAGATAGAGTCTTTGAAGAAACTTATATATATGGTGAAGGAAATTACGGTAGGTTTGAATTAGGACGTGCAAAAAATATTTCCCGAAAGATGCATATATCCGCACCGGATGTAGGGCTTCTTGATATAGACGGGTCGTATAGTCTTGATTACCTTTCTACGCCGGATGATTTTGTGTTTATAAGTTCTACGGCTATTAATACGGACAGAGAATCAAATAAGATAAACTATGTATCGCCTAAATATTACGGATTTCAGATTGCAGGAAGCTATATTGCCGGGGCAAGTGATTTAAACGGGGATAACAGTTTGGATTATGACAAGTTCAAACGCGGATATACTTTTACACTTAAATATTCCGATGACAACCTTGGGATTTCAACTGCGGTTGCACGATTTGATGATACGAATATGCCTGTTTCACAAACGGATAAGAGAAACGAGTATTCCGTCGGTGCAAAATATTATTTCCGCGGACTTCAACTTTCCGCATCATATAAGAAAATTGATGAGGCGAACTTGACCGGGGACAAAACTCAGGACGGGTATGCTCTTAATTACGGGCTTGCATACGAATTCGGACCTTTGGAATTTTCTCTTTCACATCATAAATCAAATGTGGACGGAATTATAGCATCGGAATTTGATGATACACTTAATCTTACCATACTATCGGGAAGTTATAATTTGACAAAGGGTGTTGATTTTGCAACCTCTATCGGAAGGATTTCATACGATGCGCATAATGAAAACAGCTCTATTGGAGTTCTTGGGGCAGTCGGATTTATGATTAATTTTTAAAAATTATTAAACTTAAACATTATTTTTCTTGCAAATTCATATTTTTAAATATAATCTTATAAATAGGAAAGAAAATTTTATTTAAAAAGCTGGAGAGTTTAATGAAAATATCTAAATTATCAATAGCAATTTTTGCTGTGTCATCATTGTTATTGTCCGGAAAAACATTCGCTGATTGGGATGTTGAAGAATACGATTATTACGAAGAGGATACTCCTGTATGGCCTATGCCTTATACAGATGCGGCAACGAACATTGACGTGTTGGCTGATAATCCTGATTACTCCTCACAAATGCAATCAAAATCAAATACCACAAAGGAACCGGAAACAGGTTGGACCGGCGGTCCGAATTATACACCGCCAAAGGGGAATCCTCCGGTTACGGAAGATATTATTCCACCGGCCGATTCACATATGCCACTTGCAAACAAAGATTTGATAGTTGATGACGGTGTAAGGGTGCTTTCCGCTTCTATGCCTCCGGGATACCCTCTTGTCGAATACTATGAAACAAAGGAAATTGTGTTAGAGGATGACGAGAATCAAATCCTTCAAGATTCTGTTCGTGATTGGGTTGCAAAGGAAGGTCAAACACTTCGCGAGGTCTTAACTCAATGGGCTGAGATTGAAGGATGGGAGCTTGTTTGGAATACAAAGCGTGAGTATCCTTTGAAGGCATCCGCAATATTCAGGGGAAGATTTAAAGATGTTTCTGCTGCTATTATCAGAACATTTTCAAGAGCAACACCTCAACCTTTGGCTAAATATTATTTAGGAAACAGGGTGTTGGTTATAAAAACTTTGGAGGAAAATGATGGTTAGTAAAAAAGTTCTTGCTTCTTTGTTGATGTTGACCTATGGGTTAACAGGTTGTTTATACAATGAAGAAATGGTTGATTCTATCAAAGATCAAGTTTCGATTGATTTTGATGAAACGCAAGATGCTCTTGATAGGGCAAAAGTTCCGGGCAGACCTATTACAAAAGATATTATATCTGTCAGTGATGATGTATGGCTTGGTGAAACAAGTATAGTTGCGGAACATAATGACCCATTGCCAAAAAGGTTTGAAGGAGATGAGGGAATCACTTTGATGACCGATTCTGCGGTTACCTTTGATGAAATTTCAAATCAAATTTACTACCTAACCGGTATTTCAATTCAAATAGAAGATAATGTTAAGAAAGAGGATTTAAAGGATTTAAGTATTGCTTATACTGGTTCGCTTTCCGGTCTTCTTAATATGCTTGCACTTAAAGCAAACATAAACTGGAGTTATGAGGGCGGTAAAATTGTATTTTACAAATTTAAGACAAGAACATTTATTCTTCACACTCTTGCAACAGAATCAACATATTCCGCAAATATAAATTCGGGAAGTGACGGTTCGGCAAGTTTGCAAACTACATCCACACTTAAAGAATGGAATGAAATAGGTGATGTTTTGAAAACTATCGTAAAGGATGGAGAAGTTCAACTTTCACCATCGACAAATTCCATTACGGTTACAGCAACACCGAAAGTTTTGCAAAAAGTCGAAATGTATATTAAGGAACAAAACAGACGTTTTGCAAAGCAAGTTGCCGTTACGGTCAGAGTTATGCAAGTATCTCTTTCAAAGACAAACAATTTCGGACTTAACTTGACAGCGATATTTAACAATAAATTCAATATTTCTTCGTTGTCATCAAATGCTGCGGCTGACGGATTATCATTCGCGATACTTTCTGATACAAATGAAAGAATGGCGGGAACATCCGCAGCGATAAAGGCGCTTTCTTCACAAGGAAAGACTTCGCTTTTGACATCGGCGGTTATTACTGCACGTAACAACAGAGTTGTGCCTATTAACAACATTCAGACATTTAAGTATGTAAGTTCTATTTCTACATTAACCGAAAATACTAACTCTACAACCGAAGTTACTCCACAAGAAGAATCGGTCGGTTTCAGTATGCAAATTATGCCTAATATACTTGAAAACGGAAAGTTGATGTTATTATTCAATATGTCATTAAAAGAACTTATTACCATTGATACAATGCAGGTTGGTTCAACTGTGGTTCAGCTTCCAAAGATTGAACAAAGAAACTTTATGCAAGAATTGGTTATGGAATCCGGACAAACAGCCGTTCTTACCGGATTTGAAAAGATAAGAAATGACAACAGCAGTGAAGGTTTAGGCAAGCATGAGTTCACCTATGTCGGCGGATCTCAGAGTGCGGAAACCACACGTGATGTTTTGGTTGTCATGTTAACGCCACAGGTCATTACTTCACCACTTGAAATAGAAGATAATTCAAATAATGACTGGGGAATGCCATCTTACTAAACAACAAATAAGAGGGGTTAAAAGTTGGTAGCAAATAAAGATATTAAAACAATAGACATTGCAGGTAAGACCTACGCCGTAGGTCTTTTCTGGCAACCTTTACAAAATGAAAAGGACTATTTGAAAGAGGTGCAACAAGCCGTTCAAACTGTTGTCGTTGGTGCGAATCTTTATTGTTTGAAAAAGGGAACTGCTGCTCAATACGGTTTAGGCTTTACGAAAACCGGGCAAAAGGCAGGTATGCCTGCCGGTGCGTCGGGTATCGCAAATGCCCTTCGTGACAAATCGTCCGCTGTATGTGTGTTTAAGGTAAATGAAGGTTGGTGGTTTGTTACAATCAGAAACAACCTTATCCTTGCGGAAGAAGATACTATCTATACCGATGAAAATGATGCAAAGGAAGCTTTCAATTCCATGCTTTCCATTCCTGATTGGGGTTATAAAATTGCTCCTGCGGATTGGGGTATTGATGAAACACAGGAAATAAGTGCGATTGAACTTCTTTCAAAGGCACAGACCGTTGATTTAAAATCAATAAAGGAAAGTAACGCAAAGAATATTATTATATTTGCGGCATTGGGACTTTTGGGTTGGTATTATTATCATAACGAGCAAGTTAAAAAAGCTGAGATGGAGCGAATCGCAAGAGAAAGACGTCTTGCCGCAGAAAAAAAGAAAAGAGAGAGGGAGAAACCACCTCCACCTCCTCCGCCTGCTCCTTATACAAGTTTAACCGACATTACAGATATGGCGAAAAAATGCACGATTTTGATTGTAAATTCTATGGCAACGGTGCCGGGTTGGGATTTAAGAGAATCTGCATGTGTGGAGAAAAATTTAAAATCCACTTGGAAGCGCGGATACGGAACTGCGGGTTGGATTTTTGAGGCTCAACGTTTCGGAAATCTTCCAAAAGAAATGGTTTTGGTGCCGGAAACCAGTGCTTATAATAATGTTATAGGGACTATTGATATACCTATAATCAAACATACAGAGCAAGTTCCGACATTGCAAAAGGATGAAATTCAAAAAAAGTTAAATGATATTTTCCAATCATTGAAACTTTCGACTTTTAAGATAAATAACGGTAAGACTACTGTCAAAGATCCGAATAATCCTTCGTATATAAAAGATTATCCGCATACGACTTTTTCATTCACTGATGCAGCATACAGATTGCCTCTTGATTGGGTAAAATTGCTAAGTGATATAAATTCTATTGAATTTACTTCAATAAAATGGGATAATAACAACAGACGTTGGACCTATGACGGTAGAGTTTACGAACTCACTCCTGAAATGATAAAGGAGCAAGAGGCTGCAAAAAAGAAGGCTGAGGAAGAAGAGAAGAAGAAACAAGAGGAGGCCGAGGCCGAAAAGAAAAAACAAGAAGAAAATGCAGTTTCGCAAAACAATACTAATGGGACAGAAGAAGTAAAAGAGGGGAAGGAAAATGACAACTCTAATTAATTTAAGAAAAAAACATTATTTAACTTTGTTATTTATTTTGTTTGCATCATTTACATTTAATGCTCGAAATGTTATGGCTCAAGCCTATGATGATGAGGAAGAAGAATTTTATGATGACGAAGAATACGAAGATGAGGAAGACGAAGATGAATATGAAGACGGTGCGGATCTTTATGAAAATACCGTCGATATTGATGATCCAAACGGTATGTATAAATTGGATGATTTGACTGCTGCAACATTCAAACAAATTACTTCTTTGGAAAGAAAAAATGCTCTTATGAAACTTAAAATAGAACAAGAAAAATTAAAACTTGATTTGAAAAAGCAGGAAGCAGAAAAGAAAAAACTTGCCATTCAACAAGAAGATGAAGAAAGAACAAGGAAATTAAAACTTGAAGAACAAGAAAGAAAGGCTGCGGAAGCAAGAAGAAAGGATGAAGAAGCTTTGGCAAAAGAAAAGGCTGAACGTGAAAAAGAACAACAAAATGCCGAAATCAATCGTAAAATTTCCGAACTTGTCAGCACAGCGGATCTTTCCGATCCTGAAAATATGAAAATGCTTAATCAACTTTTGGCATTAAGCGGTGGTAACACAGATATCCTTAAAAACTCAAATACAAAGGATAAAAAGGAACTTGAGGATAAATTCTCAATCAAATCCATTGTCGGTGCCGGCGGAAATTTAATTGCGAATGTTGAAAATTTGGAAAAAAAATCAACTATCAAAGTTACAAAGGGAACCATACTTGACGGATGGTTAGTGGAAAGTATTAAAAGTTCAAGCATACTTCTTAAAAAAGACGGTATAGCAAAAGTTATGTATCTTAATCAATAGGAGCTAAAATGGAGGGGGAAAATAACACAGAGGTAGAAGTAGCTTCATCACAACAGGAAAATCCATATGAAGGAATTCCCGTAAAAGATGCTATTTCAAAACTTTTTGCCGACGGCAATACTTTGGAATCAGGACCGAAAGGTAAATTTCCGGTAGGTGTTGATACGCAAAGTTTACTTGCCTTGTTCGGGGATGGAACGTTCCTTGTTTCCAACACGCACAAATTTGACGGTCGTGTTTTAAGTTTCCAATCATTGGTCAGAAAAAAGGGTGGAAAAATCAATCGCCCTAACTATGTATCAATGAGTTTGTTAAGCTCTATTTATTCCACAAATGAAAAGGCAACTACCACATCGGACGGAAATGATACTTCGCAAAATCAGATGCAAAGGGATTTTGTTGATATTGTTTACAGGGCTGCGGATATGCATGTGTCCGATATTCACGTGATAGTTGCGGATCACACAACAGTTTTATTCCGTGTTGCCGGAAGTATGCAAACCATACTTGAATATGATAAAACTTGGGGTGAGGCATTTGTAAGATCTGTTTTCGCTTCGGCGGATATTTCCGATTCAAACTATGCTCAAAACGAATTCCAGGCAGGTCAAAAGTTAGGTGAGACTCCTCTTCGCGGGGAAAAGGATTTATATTTGCCAGAAAATGTGCTTTCCATTCGTTTGCAATTTAACCCTATCGCATTCGGAACCAGATATCTTGTTATGCGTTTGTTGTATGCGAATTCGTCCGCGTCAAATGATGATAATTTGAAGGAGCTGGGATTTTCCGATTACGAGGATACAAGGCTTTATAAAATGCGAGCTTTTCCGACGGGACTTTGTATCATTGCGGGTCCGACAGGTTCCGGTAAGTCAACGACGCTTCAACGTAATATGATAAAAATGTTGAAGGAAAAAAATTACGAACTTAACCTTTTGACCGTGGAAGATCCGCCGGAATATCCTATCCCTGGGGCAAGACAGCTTCCTGTTACAAATGCGACAACGGAAGAGGAAAAGGAAGAGGCGTTCAACCTTGCCTTGGCAGCGGCACTTCGTTCTGACCCTGATGCTATGATGGTCGGTGAAATCAGAACGCTTTCGTCTGCGGAATTGACTTTCAAGGCCGCATTGTCAGGACACAATGTTTGGTCGACACTTCACGCGAACTCTGCACCGGCTATTATAAACAGACTTTTGGATATGGGAATCGATGCGTTTAAGTTAAAGGACAGCGAGCTTATTCGCGGACTTCTTTCACAAAGACTTTTCAAAAAACTTTGTCCTAAATGCAGGGAGCCGATAAAGAATCATCCTGATTTGCCTGCATATGAAAGGTTGGAAAAATCCTTCGGCAAATACGGTATTGAACAGACCTATATTAAGGGAAAGGGTTGTCCGTTTTGCGGTGGTCAGGGTATTGTAGGTCGTATTGTTGCGGCGGAGGTTATACTTCCGGATTCTACTTTCCTTGAAAAATTAACAAGCGGAAAAAAGGAAGAAGCCGTTCATTATTGGACCAATGAACTTAGCGGAAGAACGCTTAAAGAAGATGCAATTGAAAAGATGTTAAGGGGAATAATTTCCATTGATGAAGTGGAAAGATGGTGTGGAATGATTGATACTGATGCGGTTTATTAAAGGAGAAAATTATGCCAATTCAAAAAAAAATACCTTCAAATGAACTTGTTTTAAAACTATCGCAACTGATGGTTATGTTTAACAATGAACACAGACTTAAAATATATTATAAACTTGCGGCTCTTCTTCGTAACAAATTTACTTTGATGGATGCGTTGGATCGTATTTGGATGATTGAGTCAAAGGACGGGGAAAACCCTGATGAACCTATGGCGATTGCGGTTGCATGGTGGATAAAAGAATTGGAAAAGGGTCTTTCGTTTTCAACGGCAATTAACGGATGGGCTCCTATTCGTGAAAAGTTGATGTTATCCGTCGGTGATGTGTCAAAATTGGAAAAAGCTCTTCTTAACGTTATAAAAGTGTCGGAAGGTTCAAACAAGATTATAAAGCCACTTCTTAATGCAGTCACCTACCCTTTGATGATGGTCGGACTTTCCTTGCTTATCATAGTGGGTGTTGGTGTGTATATGGTGCCACCTCTTATGGAATTTGCAAAAAATGCGCAATGGACGGGAAGTGCGAAATCTTTGGTTGCCCTTTCCAATTTTGTGAAGGTTTACTGGTGGACTTTTCCGGCGGTCCTTGGCGGAATTATTGCAGTCATTTATATATCATTTGCAAATTTAACAGGTCCTGCAAGGGTTTATCTTGATAAATGTCCGCCTTGGTCATTATACAGAATGTTCACAGGTGTGTCGTGGCTTATGAGTTTGGCGGCACTTGTGGAATCGGGAACTCCTATTTCAAAGGCTTTGCAATCATTAAGGCAGAATTCATCGCCTTACTTAAAAGAAAGAATTGATAAGGCTTTGATGTATATGCAAAACGGTGATAACTTGGGAACATCGCTTAAAAGATCGGGTATGCATTTCCCGGAAGACGAACTTATCGGTGATTTGGAAATTTATTCCGAACTTGATAATTTCGAAGATTCTCTTAATGCCGTTGCATCGGAATATTTGAATTCCAGTATTGAAAATATTCAGAAACAGGCATCCATGCTTAATTCGTTCGCACTTTTGCTTGTTTCCGGTATTATTGCATGGGTATTGCTTGGCGTATTTGATATGCAAAATCAGGTGCAAAATGCGATGTAAAATTAAGGGTAAAGAAAACACTTGAAAAAGTTATAAATCTTTGCTTAAATAATGCATATAAATTATTAAGGAAAAGAAAAAAATGACAAGAAGTGATATTATAAAAAAGATATATCAACACAAATCTCACCTTTTGGTTCGGGATATTGAAAAAATTGTTGATATATTGACTGACACAATATCTTCATCTTTGGCTGACGGTCACAGAATTGAACTTCGTGGTTTTGGTGTATTCGCACCTAAAAAACTTGCGTCAAAAATTGCATCTAAT
>CAZHAL010000039.1:0-8308 GCA_964530355.1 uncultured Bacteroidales bacterium
AGGCTTGCCGAACGACGCCGAAGCGAAAGCGAGGCGGTCCGAAGGATAAAATGCAAAGCATTTTACAATCCATCCGCCGGAGCCATAAATTCAAATCCCCTTTTTAGGGGATTTTTTTTAAACCATTACTTACAATGATCATGATTTTTTGAATGAGTAAATGTTAGTTCATTGGCTAAACGATGTATTCCAAACCCTTCTTTATTTGTATATATTTGCATAATATCAATATTATTAACCCACAAGGAGTAATTAAAAGATAATTGATCGCGTTTAGAATATTCTTCCAACATATTCCACCAAAGATTTAACATAGGTTTAATTTTATTATGATTTCGAAATAAAATATTTGTTTCTGTTAACCCGTTATCTTTAGGATATTTATGTTTTTTTAATACCTGCATTTCAGCATCAACTGTTTTTGGAATATCAATATTTAATTCTTTAATTACTTCAGCCTCTTGATAGATACATTTTCTTTTTGGATGATTTGGACTTGCAATAAGACATTTTTCTGTTATTAACTTATCAAATAAATCTATAAATTTTTTACTATTAACTATAATATTTGCATCTAACCATAAACTGTAATCATATTTTGGAAATAATTTATGAGTATTGATTTTATGCCATCGTGCATTTTTTACATTAGTTAACTTATTAAATTTTAATGGCTTAACAATCCAATGTGCAATATAACCTTGTGAAATTAAATCAGAATTATCAGTAAAAAGAATATAATCCCAATCCTGTGCAACATATTTATGTATAGGCACTTCATCATAGCCACCAGTTATACAAGTATAAATAACTTTTTTCATCTTGAACTTCCAATCTATTGCTAGTATAACATATTTTTATAAATATAAAATAATTATTTAAAGGAGGTTTTTAAAATGGTATTTATTGATCCAACGAAAAGCGGGCTTCGCCAAAAAGCAGATGCCGCAAAAGTAGGCAGATGCAAATATTTAATAGCTGTTTTAGAAGAACCGAGCGATCCAAAAAATATCGGAACCGTAATACGCAATATTAATGCATTAGGCGTGGAAAAACTTTATATAGTAGATAAAGATAACATCATTCCGGAATCTTGGGAATCTATGCGTGAAAATAAAAACTTATTAAAAACTTCTGTATCCGCAATCAAATACAGTTTTGTAAAAAAGTTTAAAACAACCGAAGAATGTTTTGAACATCTTGAAAAAAACGGATACACATCTGTTGTAACATCGCCACATATAAAGGGCAAAACCAATGTGATATTACAGAATGGTGATTTTACACAAGATAAATTGGCTGTTTGGTTTGGAAACGAAGCAAGAGGTATCAGTAATATGGCGGTTGAAAGAAGTTCTGCCTGTATTCAAATAGAAATGTATGGTATCATAGAAAGTCTTAACCTTGCGACTTCAACAGGTATCGTTTTATATGAAATAACAAAACAAAGACGCGAATATCAAAAAAATAATAAACATGCTCGAAGGACCAACCCTCCGATAAAGAAAGTCTAATTATGAAAAAATTTTTATTA
Source organism: uncultured Bacteroidales bacterium (assembly GCA_964530355.1). Lineage (GTDB taxonomy): Bacteria > Pseudomonadota > Alphaproteobacteria > Rs-D84 > CACZYB01 > CACZYB01. The sequence continues at coordinate 1,535 of CAZHAL010000039.1, forward strand.
TTATTTTTTGCATTTGTTTTAAATGCCTGCACATATATGATAAACAGAGAATTGGACTTGACTGTTTTAAAGGATGGTAAGCCATTACAAAACTATGAAATTACAATAAAACAATTAAAAGAATCTGCAATAATGGCATCTTCCACTTCTGATATGACAGAAGATGAAATACTTTGGACACTCGGGGTATTCAAAACTGATGATAACGGAAATATCAATGTTAAACACAGTTTCTTTACACACAATAATAAACTGACGGGAAAACCTATGTTTTTTATTTCATCAAAAGATATAAATTCTTGTCATATAGTTCCATGGTATCTTGAAAAAGAAAAATTTTTCATCCCTATGAGATTTAAAGATGGTGAAATAACAGGGGCAATTAAAAACTTGGATGATATGACAGGTAATTTTGAATTTAAAAATGGTTGGAAAGTTAATGCAACCATTCACAATATGTCAAACATCTGCACACCATAATATTAAAGAAGTCATAAAAAATCCCTTCCTTTTACAGAAGGGAATTTTTATTTATTCTTCCACCGGATAGCCGACATCTTGGATTGCCAAAATTTGTTTATGGCTTGGGATTTTTAATGCTTCCCTTAGATAGTCGTCATCAAAACTTCCCTTAAATACGGTATTAAGTCCGTTGACGGCACAGAAAAGGTATACATTTTGACCTATAAAGCCCATATCTGTGTATGCCCATTCCTTTTCCTGTTTTGTGGTATCTGCGACATAAACAACTGTCATAGGGGCATTATAACCTGTTTTATCGGTCAAATTTTCCTCGGTTATCATATTAAGCACGTTTTCTTCCGGCATATAGATATACGCACCTGTCGGAAGTATTACATATAATTCCATTTCTTGTTTATTTCTTGCAGTTGGAGCGGTGCGTTTGCCATCATTTGAATTAACTCCGTTTGCCGACCAAAGAAGATTTGCGATAACCTCATTTGAAAGAGGTGTAGTTGAAAAACTTCTGTTAGAACGGCGGTTTTGAAGTGCGTCCATTAAACTTGCTTCGCTGTCAGTTGTTCGTTCAAGTTTAATATCTCCCTTTTTAATCCTGTAATTTTTTCTTGCCTTTAAAAATATAAAAACTATTATTGCCGCAACGACAATTATAAATAATATAATAAGAAATTTTTTCATAATGCCTCCTTTATTTAAAATTGATATATTTTTTATGATACAACTTTAAAAGGTATCGTCAATTAAAATGATAAGGAAGAAAATCAAAGCTTATCACTTTCTACACTTGATTTTTGACTTTGAAATCATTATATATTTATTATCAGATAAATTTTAATAAAGGGTTTATTATGGCAAAACAAGATTATTATGAACTTCTTGGTGTTCAAAAGGGTGCCAGCGATGATGAAATAAAAAAAGCATATCGCAAAATGGCAATGAAGTATCATCCCGACAGAAATCAAGGGGACAAAACTGCCGAGGAAAAGTTTAAGCAGATAAATGAGGCTTATGAAGTTTTAAAGGATCCTCAAAAAAAGGCGGCCTATGATCAATTCGGACATTCCGCATTTGAAAACGGTATGGGCGGTCGTGGTGCCGGCGGTTTTGGCGGTGGTCAGGGCTTTGGCGGTTTTGACTTTAATTTCGGCGGTGGCGGAGCACAGGGTTTCGGTGGATTTTCCGATATATTTTCTGATATATTTTCTGATTTTATGGGTGGAGGTTCTGCCCGTAATCCTCAATCAAGAAAGGGACAAGATTTACGATATGATGTTTCTATCACCTTAGAGGAAGCGTTTAAAGGAGTTACAACCGAGATATCTTTTCGTCGTAATGGGAAATGTAAAAAATGTAACGGTCAAGGCGGGGAAAAGCGTGAGGTTTGCCCTAAATGTCACGGACAAGGTTTTATCAATGCAAGACAGGGCTTTTTTGTAAGCCAGCAAGTTTGTCCCGAATGTGGCGGACTCGGGTATATAATTACAAATCCTTGTCGTGAATGTAACGGAACCGGTGTCGGGGCAGAAGTTAAAAAACTTGAAATAAAAATACCGGCCGGTGTTGATAACGGAACAAGACTTCGTGTAAGGGGTGAAGGTGAAGCCGGACTTGCCGGAAATGAAGCCGGAGATTTATATGTTTATGTTACCATAAAGCCAAATAAGATTTTTGAACGAGACGGGAAAAATCTTTATGTAAATGTGCCTATATCATTCGGGCTTGCCGCACTTGGCGGAACAATAGAAGTGCCAACCATTGACGGAACAAAGGCTGAGGTAAGAGTTCCAAAGGGTATTCAAACGGGTGAAAAATTACGCCTTCGCGGAAAGGGTATGACAGGAATAAATTCCGCCGTTCGCGGGGATATGTATCTTAATATCACGCTGGAAACCCCAACAAAGCTGACTGCGCATCAAGAAGAGCTTCTTCGTGAATTTGAAGAAGACAGGAAGAAAAACGGTGACAGTAAAAATTTCTTTGACAAAATAAAAGAATGGTTGTAAGCTTTTTGTCATAGCGAACAAAAGGAAGACAACCGAATGAAAAGTAATTATATAATTTTTGATGCTGACGGCGTATTACTTGACATTTTCCCATATATTGTAAAGTGGATTTTATGTAATGTCCCGAATTTCGATATATCAAAATTATTTAAGTTCAAAATGGATTACGTAGTAGATGAGTTCGGTAATAATTTTGATGCTTTCTCAAATATTCCGCCTATAAAGGGGGCTGTTGATTTTGTTAAAAGATTAAGTCAAAATTACAAAATTGATGTTATAAGTGCGTATGGCGGTAACGTCCGGCGATTTATTGCAAGGACACAAAATATTCATAAATACTTCGGTAATTCCGTAAACAGTGTTATAAATATGCCACCGGAAGATAGTAAAGAAATTTTATATAATCAATATGAAAAGGGAACTGTCGTAATTGATGATGATATGAGTAATTGCAAGAAGGCTTTTGAATTAGGATTGAAACCTTTTTATTACAGATATTATTTTTCCGTTTTAAACAGGAAATCACCAAAGGTTGATAAGGAAACCAGAAATAAAATCCAATCTGTTTCAAACTATTCCGAAATTGAAAAATATTTATTGGCGAAGGAATATTAAGATGGTGGGTGTAAGTGGGCTCGAACCACCGACCTCTACGATGTCAACGTAACGCTCTAGCCAACTGAGCTATACACCCGAGATTTTTTTATTATATAATACAATTTTCTTTTTTCAAGGAAATATATCTACTTATTTTTATCTTTCTTTGAATCTGACGGAATCAACAATTTCCTTATTTTTCATATAGTCACCAAAAGCCTTATCAAGTTTATATGCTTCGTCACTTTTAGTATAAGATTGTATAGTTTCAAAATAATCTGATGGCATTTTTATAACTATATATTCACCATTTTTGTTTGAATAGGCAAGAGGTTTTGCATGTCCCAATTTTTTTTCAGGGTCATCCAAAAATACCATTGTTTTGCCGTCTTCGTCATATTGGAATCTGTGTTCCACAGGGACAAAATCATCTGCCTTATCAGATTTACCATTTTTATTTGTATCTAAAATTATGAAAGGATCGGAACTATATCCATTTTTTTTCACCTCTAAAATATCAGCTTCCTTTATCATTGTTCGGCTGACTTCATCCTTTAAAAATTCTTTGCCTTTTATTTGAGTCTTTTTTATAAGACTATTTATACCGACAACAGATAAAACTATACAGGAAAGAATTATTGTAAAACTTATTTTAACTTCTGTGCTTTTTTTCATTTTCTACCTTTCAATAATTTCTTTATACATTTTATACAAAATAAAATATAAAGCAAGAATTATTTACTATTTAAGATTGCCAATTTTTTCATCCAAAATTCAGGGATGCGTTGCGGTTTGCCGACAACTACGCCACCACCACCCAGCGGGCATCCTGCCTTATGGTCGCCACATTCGACACTTACGAATACGATTTTTGTTTTGATTTCCACCAACAGCTCATCGCCACGCATTACTTTTTGATTTACCACAACAAAAACTTTGCCTATTTCTTCGATAGAATCTTCTATTATTAAATCCTCACCAAAATGGGCGGATTTGTAATATTCGGCGTGTGCGGTGCGGACAACAAAATCGCCCATAGATTTTATGTCGTTATAGCCCTTTAAATCATCGCTTGCAAGCACATCAAACATTGCAACGCGGGCTTCCTCCGCAATTCGAAAATAATTTGCGTAATACATAATACCGCCCGCATCGGTATGGTTATAGTATACGCGAACGGGAAAATAATGTTTGCCGTTTTCAATTACGCCCAATGATGGTTTTAAATTTATCATAGTATCTCCTTTTATTTTTTCTTTCATTTTATTAAATTATTAAGAATAAGTAAATGTTTTTTTCTTCCTTGTAATATTTTCTTAACTCTATTATAATTTACCCAACATTAGGAGTTATTATGGATACAGATAAAAGAATCATTGATGCAAAAGAAAGTATTGAAGATATTACTTCAAAGATTGAAAGTGTAAGACCGCTTTGTCTTGATGACTTTGTAGGGCAAAAGGGGTTAAAGGAAAATCTTAAGGTATTTATACAGTCTGCGAAAAGCAGGCAAATTGCGATGGACCATTGTTTGCTTTACGGTCCACCGGGGCTTGGAAAAACAACGCTTGCAAATATTATTGCGATAGAGCTTGGCGTTGGGTTCAGGGCAACATCTGCTCCTATGATTTCAAAGGTTGGGGATTTGGCGGCGATACTTACAAATTTGCAACCTAATGACGTTTTATTTATTGATGAAATTCACAGACTTTCACCATCTATTGAAGAAGTGCTTTATTCCGCAATGGAGGATTATAAATTGGATTTAATTATAGGTGAAGGTCCGGCGGCAAGAACCGTCAGGATTGATATACCTCCGTTTACTCTTGTCGGAGCGACAACAAGAACGGGACTTCTTTCAACACCGCTTCGCGAAAGGTTCGGGATTCCTCTCTCATTTGAATTTTATACGGAGGAGGATTTGGCAGATATTGTCAAAAGAGCCGGAAAAATACTTAATATTTCGCTTTCTGATGATGGGGCGAATGCAATTGCAAAGCGTTCACGCGGGACCCCGAGAATTGCGAACAGGCTTTTGAAACGAGTTCGTGATTTTGCTATAGTAGACAGTAAAAATATTATTGATGAGGACGAGGCGAAAGTATCCCTTAGGAAACTTTCCGTTGATGACTTTGGACTTGATAACCTTGACAGACGGTATTTGAAACTTTTGATTGAAAATTACGGTGGCGGTCCGGTGGGTATTGAAACTATATCCGCACTTTTATCCGAAGAAGTGGATACTATTGAGGATGTGATTGAACCATATCTTTTACAAATTGGATTTTTGCAACGGACTCCTCGCGGTCGTATAGTGCAAAATAAAGCATACAAACATCTTGGCATTGAAAAGGAAATAAACGGTGATGCAGATGAATAAAAAATACACCTTTCATCTTAAATCCTTCGGTTGCCAAATGAATATGTATGATGCGGTAAGGATTTCAAGCTATCTTTCGGATAACGGTTTTGTTTCAACCGATGCGGAAAATGATGCGGATATAATTATCCTTAACACTTGCTATATAAGAGAAAAGGCAAGTGCGAAAATATTTTCTGAACTGGGCAGGCTTAAAAAACTTTATATAAATAAAGGGAAATCTCTTCCGATTTTTGCGGTTATCGGATGCGTGGCAAAGGCGGAAAGTGAGAATATATTTAAACGTGCCCCTTATGTATCAATAGTTTTATCTTCGCAAAAGTATCATTTGCTACCTTCCTTTTTAAATAAAGTTATTGAGAACAAGAATACTCCTGCTCCGGAAAATAAGAAAAAGAAAAATTTGCATTTGATTGATGTGGAGCTTTCGGGACTTGAAAAATTCGACAGTCTTACTCCGCTTAAAAAATCGGACAAAGTTGCATTTATTCAAGTGCAAGAGGGATGTGATAATTTTTGTACCTACTGTGTTGTCCCTAATACTAGGGGACGTGAAGTTTCCCGCTCTATCCCTTCTATAATAGAGGAAGCAAAGGGACTTTGTGATTTGGGTGTGGTGGAGATAAATCTCCTTGGTCAAAATGTTGACAGCTTTAACGGGGTTGATGAAAATGGGAAGCCCTCTACCCTTGCGGATTTGATAAAAAGGGTTGCTAATCTTCCATCTGTAAAGCGTATCAGATACACGACTTCCTATCCGTCAAAAATCACCGATGATATGATTGAACTACACAGGACAGAAAAAAAGCTGATGCCACTTGTGTATCTTCCTATACAATCCGGAAGTAACGATATTTTGCATAAGATGAATCGTAAATACACCCGTGAGAAATATTTGGAGATAATACAAAAACTTAAAAATGCGAATCCGGAAATTCAGATTTCATCCGATTTTATTGTCGGTTTTCCGACAGAAACGGAGGAGGATTTTGAGGAAACTTTGGATATAGTCAGAAAAGTGAAATTTATACAATGTTATGCTTTTAAATACTCGCCACGTCCAAATACGCCTGCTGCGGTGATGGAGGGACAGATTGATAACAAGGTAAAGGCGGACAGGTTGCGTCGTCTTCAAACAGAGCTTCGCAAAAATCAAGATGCGTTTAACAAATCTTGTGTGGGAAAAGTTATGTCAGTATTATTTACCGAAGTATCAAAAGTTGATAGTAGCTTTATTGTAGGGAAAAACGAATATCTTCAACCTGTTATTGTAAAGGGTGATAAAAGTTTGCTTGGCACAATTCGTGATGT